>CAXEKM010000919.1:0-5842 GCA_963996645.1 uncultured Marinoscillum sp. | reverse complement strand
ATATGGCTAATTCGATTACTTACTACAGAAGAGGAGAGGAAATCATGAATGTGGTAACTCACCTCATTGGATTGATTTTGAGTGTGGCAGGACTTGCCTTGTTGGTAGTTTTTGCTTCTATATACGGTTCCGTTTGGCACATTGTGAGTTTCTCTGTGTTTGGAGCCACACTAGTGATTTTGTATCTGGCATCTACGCTCTATCATGCCGCAAAAAGTAAGAACCTTCGCAGACGATTAAACATCTTTGATCATTCAGCCATCTATTTATTGATTGCAGGAACCTATACGCCTTTTTGCCTGGTGACCCTGAATGGATGGGTAGGGTGGACTCTATTTGGGATAACCTGGGGACTTGCGGCTATAGGAGTAGTGCTTAAGGTCTTCTTTACAGGTCGATTCAACCTGATTTCTACCATCGGGTATGTCGCCATGGGTTGGATAGCCATTATTGCTGCAAAGCCTTTGTATGAGCAACTCAGCACAGGAGCGCTGACCTTTTTAATAATCGGAGGAGTCAGTTATACGATAGGTGCGGTATTTTACATGATGGATCGATTAAAGTTCAATCATGCAATATTCCATTTGTGGGTATTGTTGGGTAGTATTTCACACTTCGTGGCGATTTTCTTTTTCCTGTTATAGGCGATTAAGCGATTTCTTTCATTTCGAAATTAAGGTCGAATAGTTCTGAGAATGCTTCACCCATTTCCATAAGGGTATCGTCTCCTGCCTCATATTTCCAGACAATGTTAGCTGCCTTATTTCTTACTTTGAAATAACGTAGGTTCTCGAAGAATTTGAAGAGTACCTTAGCCGTTTTCGGACCAAAACTTTCAAATTGTAGCTCTACAGTTGCTGATCCATTTTCAGTTAGGTCTTGATAGATCAGGCTGATAAATGGTTGGTAGAAAGAGTCTGCATTAGGTAAAAAGGAGTGCCCTTTAATAGAGAGCTTGCTCTGCACCTTGTTATAGACAATTAATGGTGTCTTTTTAGCGTCATTCCAACTGGTTGATTGTTGTGAGTCAGTGAAATTGTTAAATGTGGTAGTCATATCCAGTCTTTGTTAATTTGATAAGACAAAGTTGGCTATGAATTGCTGCCCATATAAGCGTAGAATACGTAATGTGTTAAATTAAGGGTATCGCGTAAAGGACTCTTAAATGGCGTACCCTATTCTAGGGAGTAATGATTAAATCGCAGGATTTTTTAAAGTTACCAATTCAGATTCATCATAAATCGTATTGCTTATACGCCCATCGAATAACTCCCAGGAACATTTGTACTTGACAGAATTGTCATTTTGATTCAAGTATACTTGTCTGATAATCATCGGAATAGGATGTCTTGCACTCTTGACGATCACTTCGTCCCCTTCGCAAAAAAATGACTCTCCTGACATAAGTTAAAAAAGTTAATGTTGATGGATAATACAAAATTAGAGAACCACTTTTTTCAATACATGAGCATTTCACCATGTTTATTAAATAGGTGAAACTCTGAGAGATGATTGGTGATTACTTCATATATTTCTCGCTACTGCTTCCATCACTTTTTCACCATCCATAGCTGCAGAGGCAATTCCACCTGCATAGCCAGCACCTTCACCACATGGATATAGACCCTTGATTTGTGGATGTTGGAAGGTCTCAGAGTCACGAGGTATGCGAACAGGTGAGGATGTCCTACTTTCTACTCCTATGATCTGAGCTTCATTGGTAAAGTAACCATTCATTTTTTTACCAAATGCCTTAAAGCCCTGCTTTAATCGGTTAGCTATGAATTCTGGTAACACCTCATCCATTTTTACCGAATTAAGTCCGGGTTGATAAGAGGTTTCATTAAGAGAAGAAGAAGACTTACCATCAACAAAATCTACTAATCGCTGTGCAGGTGCAACCTGGGTTTCCCCGCCAAATTTCCAGGCATTCTTTTCTACCTCCGCCTGAAACTCCATGGCACTTAATTGACCGTGCTTAGCAAACTCCTGAATGTCTTCAAGTTCAACGGCTACCACTATGCCTGAATTAGCGAATTTGCTGTTTCTTCTCGAAGGACTCATTCCATTAACTACTACCTCTCCTGGGGCTGTAGCTGCAGGGACAATAAACCCTCCAGGGCACATGCAGAAGCTAAAGACGCCACGTTCTACACCCTTAAACTGGGTTTGGCTAACCAAGCTATAAGAAGATGCAGGGAGATAAGGTCCACGATCTTCGCAGTGGTATTGGATTTGATCAATGACTTGCTGTGGGTGTTCCACTCTCACTCCTAATGCGAAAGGTTTGGCCTCAATGAGAATGTCTTTATGATCGAGTAAATGAAAAATATCTCTTGCAGAATGACCCGTGGCGAGAATGGTAGCGACTCCTGTAAGTTTAGCTCCATCAGCCAGGACAACACCTTTCATTTGGTTGTCTTCTATGATGAAATCCGTAACTCGGCAGTCAAAAAGTACTTCTCCTCCAGACTCAATGATCGCTTGTCTCAATGCAGCGACCAGTTTAGGGAGTTTGTTAGTTCCTATGTGTGGATGAGCATCTACCAGAATTTCTTCAGTTGCTCCATGCGCCACCATGATTTCGAATATGCGTCGAACACTACCTCGTTTTTTCGAGCGTGTATATAGTTTACCATCTGAATAAGTGCCTGCACCACCTTCTCCAAAGCAATAATTACTGTCTGGATTTACGATATGGTCCTTATTGATAGCCGCAAGGTCTCGTCTTCTTGCCTGCACATCTTTTCCACGCTCAAGCACAATTGGCCTAAAGCCGAGCTCTATGGCTCTAAGCGCCGCAAATAATCCGGCTGGACCAGCTCCCACAATGATAACTTCAGGTTTGTCTGACACCTGATGAGCTTCTTGGTGATATTCTACAAATTCAACTGACAAGGGTTTCGTATCCGCCTGAATACGTAAATTGATTTTAATTTGCTTTTGACGTGCGTCAATTGATCTACGCGCGATTTGAAAATACTCTTCATCACTTGATAGCAGACCTTTTCTCTTAAGATAAATGCTCAGGTTATCTTCATCAAAACCAACTTCCGGGGATACCACTATATTGAACTCGCGCATGGCTGCAAAATTAGAAGAATAGGCCCACAAGGAGTGTTATTCCCTTTCAATTTTCAATCACTGGTAATGGAATTGGTCTGGAATTAACGTATTTTTAGGTAATACTAACCTTGATAACCATGCTTTCTGATGTAAGAAGACAAAAGTTGACTTATCTCTTTAAGATTCTTGACGCCAATAAAAACGGACTTCTTCAGCCTGATGACTTTGTCGCTGTGGCTGAAAAAATCTCCGATATTTTGGAGTATGGTGAAAACGAAAAAGAGAGACTAAGACTCAAATTAAAAGCGCTTAGACTGTTTGTACAGTTGCTCACTGACCTGGACAAGTCTGACATATCCATCAGTGAGGAAGAGTGGCGTAGGCTCTTCGAACAAGCAGAAGTATCTAAAGGATCCGCTAAAAAGTATATTTTCAGAACTGCTGCTTATATTTTCAACTTATTTGATCAGAATGAGGATCGAGTGATTTCGAAAGAAGAATACCTGGACATGTTTAAGATTTACAACATAGACTTGGAGTATTCTGAAATGGGCTTCAAGAAATTGGATACGAATCAGGACGGTAAAATTTCCTTGATGGAAATGGTTAGCGGTTTCCGTGATTTTTTGATGTCTTCCAATCCAGAGGCTGCTGGAAACTGGATGTTTGGAGATTGGACCTCTATTAGCGCGGCATAAATATCCTCTAATGCCGTATTCGTCTATACTTATGGCCGATACAACAAAAATAAGCTGTCAATTGACGAGATAGTTTATAATATGAGTGAACTTCATTTAAGGACTTCCATCCAGGTTAGTGTGAAATGAGCATAGATTTAGGAATGACCAACTTTGATATGTATGGCAATTGACATCAGAAAACAGAAGCTGACTTATCTCTTTCAAATATTGGATTCAGATAATAATGGCATTCTTGAGCCTGATGATTTTGTTCTTGTAGCAGAGCGAATTAGTGACATGCTCAAAATCGGGAAAGAGGATCCTCAACGTTTACAGCTAAAATTTAAAGCGACTCGCATCTATATGGACATGCTTCAGGATATGGGCAAGACCAAGGTTGAGTTAGGTGATGAAGAGTGGTGTGCGTTTTTCTCTTCTGATGATGAATCAGACGCAAGTGCCGCCAAAAGGTACATTTTTAGAACAGCGTCTTATATTTTCATGCTGTTTGATCAGGATGGAGATAAGCAAATCTCGAAAAAGGAATATCAAGACATGTTTACGGTGTATCAGATCGATTTAGCACATTCTGAATATGCGTTTAATCAACTTGATTCCAATCATGATGATCAAATTTCGATGGCCGAAATGGTTAACGCATTCGAGGATTTCTTTTTATCAAAAGATACTCAATCTGCAGGCAATTGGATATTTGGGGACTGGAAGTCAACCAAAGTAGCTTAGGTATGTTAGCCAACTTCCAGTTTATTTTCTAAGGTTATACTCCTTCGGCTTCTACTACCTGAACCTCAGGGATCATTCTTTTCAATAGATTTTCGATACCAGCTTTCAAGGTAACAGTAGATGATGGACATCCACTACATGCACCCTGTAGCAATACTTTAACAGTTCCTTCATGGTATGAATCGAAGGTAATTGCTCCGCCATCCATTTCTACAGCTGGACGAATGTACTCGTCAAGTACGCCTTTGATTTTAGCTTCGATATCCGTGTCAGAATCACTCACTTTGTGATCTTCTTCCACTTCTTTTTCCGTAAGGATTTGCTTGTTTGCCTCCAGGAATGATTTGATATATTGCTGAACTTCGTGTTTTACTTCAGCCCATTCCACATCTTCAGCTTTCGTAACTGTCACAAAGTTGCTCATGTAGAACACTCGCTTCACATATGGAAAGTCGAATAGTTCACTTGCCAATGGTGCTTCACTAGCACTTTCCTTGTCCGGAAAATCTCTACTGACACCTTCTGGTAAAAGAAGGAAGTTTAAAACGAATTTCAGAGAATTCGGGTTCGGATTAGACTCAGTGTATATGTTGATCGGTTGTTTCGTAGTTGCTTCCATTCTTACTTTCGTTAGCTTCCTGTAATAAATGCAAAAGTCGTTCAAAAGTTCAGAAAAGCCTGACAAATTTCAAATAAGTAAGAAAAGTGTCTGGAGGAATAAAAAAAGGCGACTTGACAGAGTCGCCTTGTGTTCCGTTTTCACCTTCTGTGAAAACCCGCCTTCAATGACCATCACTAAGGCTGCGATACCTCAGTGACCTGACATTGGTTCAATATTAGAAAATGAAACATTCAATTTTTTGGCCAATGATTAATCGTAGGGATTGGCTGATTATTCGTTGTGTTTTGGCGATTATTCGATTTATAAAAAAAGGTGGCTCTTAAAAGAACCACCTTTCCGTTTTCATCCTGGATGAAAACTCGCCTTAGTGTTTTATGATCAGCTTTTTGGACTGAATACCTTCAGAATATTTGATTCTTAATATGTAGGTTCCCTCTGCTAAGTCAGATATATCTGCTTTTTTGTTGGTCAATCCATTTAGCATCATCTGTCCATTCAAATCAATGAGTGTGAATTCGGCTTCTGGTCCCGAGATTTCTATTTGTGATGAAGCCGGGTTAGGATACACTTTAAGCTCGCTGATTGCTGAACTTAATACCACACTTACGTTTTCATCTTCAGCAACTGTTACTGTTAGTGTTTGCTCATATGTTGCGTTTTCTTCTTGCCTCTCGTTGGAAGTGATAGTGAAAGTTTCAGTTCCGCTAGCGCCATTTATTGCTGTGATGCT
>CAXEKM010000918.1:0-3218 GCA_963996645.1 uncultured Marinoscillum sp. | reverse complement strand
CCAAAGTCCTTGTTTTGAGAAATTGGACAATTTTCACATTTCTTTGCTAGAACTTGCAAGTGATTAGTCTTTTCAATTAAGTCAGCTACTTTCACTTTAACCGTTTGAACTCCATTCAGCGTTTGTAAGGATTGGCTGAATGACGTATCAAGTGCTTCTTCCAGAGTTTTGCCACTATCAGTAAGCATTTTCAAAACCATTTGACCTCTGCTACGCTCCTTTAGGAGGTTTAATAGTTCTATTTGAGGTATCTGCTCTTTTATTTCACAATCTCGTTGTGTTATTAAATCTAATCCCATGGCTTTATGTTATTACATTGATAGGTGTTCAATGAATGAACGGTTAGAAAGATAATAAGAATTGCATATAACACATATTGTTATTAGTCATACTCTTTTAAATGCTTTGGTAAGAAATGTCACTAATCAGAGCTCAAGTGCTTAATATATTAGCATTATATAATTGGAAGATAACCATCTAGCCAAAAAAGGTTCGTATCCTCACGAACCTTTAGAGTTGCTCCCCTATATGTTTAAGAAAATCGAATTGTTGATCATCATCTTCATAGTAGGACGCTGATGAGTATTTGTATTGGCTAGGTTCAGGTGCCAATTCCCAATTCTTAGCTATGGGATTTCTGTGGATATAGTCTAGTTTTTGATAGACAACTTCTGGAGTGTATACCTCAATTGCCAAGGGGTCTCTTTGCCAAAACTCATACTTTTTGTTATCTGCGTTTACTCGGAATTTTGAGAGCTCAGCTGGAGTTAACATCGATTTAAATTGGTGTGCGGTAAACTTGAGTAGGGAGGCTTTTGGTGTTTCTTTACCGTTCATTTCATTCATGCGCCAAAGCAAGTGAATATGATTGGGCATGATCACAAACCCGAAAATATCAATCAGGTTCTTCTTTGCTAGATAATCGAGAGACTCAATTATGACATCTTTAAAAGAATTAGGAAATAAGAGCTTTTGCCAATTATTTATTGTGGCTGTCCAAAAGTAGATTTTGTCTAACTCCATGTAGGAGTTTCTTGGAGATGTTGAAGCATCCATTTAATGAAGTTAAGAATAAATATGGCACTTCATGGAAGGCTTATTAGGATAATGTATTTGTTCGAAGAAGTATGATTCAAAATGATGGCTCGTGGGGACACGAGCCTCGGCGAAGAGGTTAGACTTCTGTCGCCATGGTTGGTGTCTTCACGAATCACTCCTGAATAAAAAAAGCGCTCCCAAAACTGAGAACGGCTTAATTCAACCTGCTTTAAACCCTGAAATATTACAATAGCTTTTCTGACTGTTGAGCAATCTCCAATTCTTCATTAGTTGGGATGATCCAGACTTCCACTTTACTGCTGTCTGTGCTGATGCATCTGTTGCCTGAGCCTGATGCATCGTTTTTGCTTTTATCCAACTCAATACCTAGAACTCCCAGGCCTTCGCAAACTAGTTCACGAAGCTTAACACTGTTTTCTCCAATACCCGCGGTAAAGGCAATGGCATCTAGAGCACATAATTCAGCAGTATACGCACCGATGTATTTCTTAATACGCTGCACATACATGTCAATTGCAAGGATAGCGTTTGCATCCCCATTTTCTCTTTGCTCCAGTACATCACGCATGTCATTGCTGCCAGCGATTCCTTTCAGACCACTTTCCTTATTGAGCATTTTGTCAATGTCTTCCAGTTTCATCCCTAGCGTGGTGCCCAGGTAAAATGGAACAGCGGGATCCAAATCTCCTGATCGTGTACCCATCATCAATCCAGCCAATGGACTTAATCCCATGGAAGTATCGATACATTTCCCACCTTTCACAGCAGCCATACTGGATCCATTACCCAGATGGATCGAGATCACGGACGTTTCCTCTATTGGTTTGTCCAATTGTGCGATGAGCTGCTTGCTCACATAGGAGTGGGAGGTTCCATGCATTCCGTAAACCCGTATTTTATCCTCAGTATATAGTTTATTCGGAATCGGATATCTGAATGATTTTGGAGGCATGGTCTGGTGAAATGCAGTATCAAACACTGCTACCTGTTTTGCATTTGGGAAGAACCTTTCAGCTACTTTAATGCCTTCCAGGTTTGATGGGTTGTGAAGCGGGGCCAAAGTGATTAGTTGCTTGATTTTCGCTTTGATTTCCTCATCGATCACCACTGGAGCACTGAATCGTTCACCACCGTGTACTACTCGGTGTCCTACAGCACTGATTTCGTTGGTGTCTTTGATGATGCCTTTTTCAGGATCCATCAACGTTTTGACGACCAACTCCAACCCGACTGCATGGCTTGGGATGGAAATCTCGATCTTTTGCTTATGTTCTTCTGGAGTGAAAAATGAATTGGTCAATGAGGATGCGGGATCTCCAATTCGATCAACTAATCCCTTCGCTAATACCTGATGACCATCCATTTCATAGACGACATATTTGATGGAAGAGCTTCCCGTATTGATTACTAAGATTTTCATGGTTCTTTTGTTTTTACCAGATCATGAATACATGATCTGGCGTACTGCTGGTAATTATTTTTCGTATTGTGCTTGAATAGCGGTGATTACCACGGTATTTACAATGTCTGTAATGGTACAACCTCTACTTAAGTCATTTACGGGTTTGTTTAAGCCTTGTAATACTGGACCGATAGCAATTGCACCCGTTTCTCGCTGCACCGCTTTGTAAGTGTTGTTTCCAGTATTAAGGTCTGGGAAGATTAACACACTTGCCTGACCTGCTACTTCAGATCCCGGCATCTTTTTCTGACCAACTTCTTTGTCTACTGCAGCGTCATATTGGATAGGACCTTCCAGTTTCAGATCCGGTTTTTTAGCTTTCGCCAACTCAGTTGCTGCTCGCACTTTTTCTACTTCTTCACCTTTTCCAGATGATCCAGAAGAGTAAGAAAGCATCGCTACTTTTGGGTCTATGCCAAATGCGGTTGATGTTTCCGCAGAAGAAAGCGCGATTTCTGCCAGTTGCTCAGATGTTGGGTTTGGATTAACTGCACAGTCACCGTAAACCAATACCCGATCTTCCAGACACATAAAGAATACCGAAGAAACCGTGCTGTAGCCTGGTTTAGTTTTGATTAGTTGAAGTGCTGGGCGGATAGTGTGTTGTGTGGTGTTGATTGCACCGGAAACCATTCCGTCCGCATCACCCATGTGGACCATCATGGTACCGAAATAGGTAGCGTCAGAAAGTAAATCT
>CAXEKM010000917.1:0-2861 GCA_963996645.1 uncultured Marinoscillum sp. | reverse complement strand
ATCTAGCAAGACCGAAGAGTTTGATGTTACGGTAAACGTACCTCAGCCAGATGCTTTAGCTAAAGAAGAAGGTTTGGTGACACCTGAGTCTGATCTTCCTGAAATGGAGACAACTGATGAGGTAGCTAATACAGAGGTAGCTCCTGTAGATGTAGAAACGATCCAGAAGAAGAATGAGACCTTGAAGTACAAATACTTTGACGGTAAATTGTTCCTTTATGGAGATTTCAACGAGCAACCATACGAGATTCTGGAAATCAATGGTGTGAAAGAAAGAAAGCTTTACTTATTCTTCGAAAGCAAGTACTTCAACATTGATGTCACTGACAAAGTGAAAGAGCTAGATCAAATTGTGAATCCTAAGTTGGTCAACGAGCTGGATATTATTCGCAACAATAAGTAATAGGCTCACAATTTTCCCTTTACATTATTTAGTTTTGAGGCGGGATGGAACAGAAAACCCGTAAAAAACGAAAATTAGGCAGTTACCCGTTTGTTAGCGTAACTCTGAGTATTACTCTTGCACTGTTTGTGATAGGGTTATTCGGAATGTTGGCACTGCATGCAAGTAAATTAACAACTGTCATACAGGAAAACATTGAACTTCAGGTTTTCCTTAATAAGCAGATCACCTCAAGTGAGATCAGCAAGATCAATCGTACCATAGGCTCTAAACCATTTGTGTTAAAGAAGGACGATGCACCTGTAATCAGAATGGTTACGAAGGAGGAGGCTGCTGAGCAATTCATTAAAGATACAGGAGAAGATTTTACAGAGTTTTTAGGAGATAACCCACTTCGGGATGTGTTGATAGTCAATATCAATCCGGGACATCAGGCTTCTGATTCATTGAAAATGATCAAAGCGGATATCGAAAAAATAGGTGGAGTATATGAAGTCTCTTATGTAGAGTCTTTGGTAGAAAGTATCAATGAAAATCTGACGAAGATCGGATTGATATTGGTTGGTTTCTTTCTAATCCTGTTGTTGGTTGTAGTGATCTTGATTAATAATACGATTAAGCTTGCATTGTTCTCTCAGCGATTCCTGATCAGAAGTATGCAATTAGTTGGTGCAACTGCGGGATTCATCAGAGGTCCATTCCTAAAAAGGTCTGTTTGGTATGGTTTATTGGCTGGGACTTTTGCTAGTCTCATGCTCTTTTTCTTAATGACCTATGCCAATACCAGAATTGAAGATTTAAGTCAATTACAAGATATTCAAAGCCTAGCCATATTATTTGGTTCCATCATCTTATTAGGTATGATGGTAGGCTTTTTAAGCACTTATCGTGCGGTTAGAAAATATTTAAAACTCTCATTAGACGAACTTTACTGATATGTCAGATAAAAGCAAATTTGCCTTCCAAAAGGCTAACTACATGATTATGCTAGCAGGTGTATTGACACTGATCATTGGCTTCTTTATCATGTCTTCAGATGGTGAACCTTACGGATTTGGCTTCATGGGATTGACTTTGGGTCCTATTGTAGTAATGATCGGGTTCATCATAGAGTTTGTGGCCATTTTCTACAAGCCAAAAAACAACTCGACAGAAAGCGAATAATACATGACTTGGATTGAGGCGTTGATCCTTGGGATCATACAGGGACTTACTGAATTTTTACCTGTGAGCAGTAGTGGTCACCTGGAAATTGGAAGTGTTCTATTAGGAGTAGCTTCTAGTGAAAATCTATTATTTGCGGTGATTGTTCACGCTGCAACAGCTCTAAGTACGATTGTCGTTTTTCGTCAGGATATTCTCGATATCTTCAAAGGATTGCTTGAATTCAAATGGAATGATTCGTGGGATTTTGCTGTGAAAATCATCATTTCTATGATTCCTGTAGGGATTGTGGGAGTATTTTTTGAAGATCAAATTACAGCACTCTTTACAGGTAATCTCTATTTAGTGGGGAGTATGCTGCTTTTTACCTCTGCATTGTTATTCTTCACACATTTTAAGAAAGATAATGACCAGGAGGTAAGTAAGCCGAAGGCGTTTATCATCGGGTTTGCACAAGCGATTGCGATACTTCCAGGTATTTCCAGATCTGGATCAACCATTGCTACTGCCTTGATCTTAGGAGTAGAGAAGAGTAAGGCAACTAGATTCTCGTTTTTGATGGTTCTTGTTCCTATTCTAGGTGCAAGCATGCTGAAGCTTAAAGACTATTTTGAGGAACCATCTGCTTATGATGGTCTTGGTGTTGGACCAATGGTGGTTGGATTTTTAGCAGCCTTTATCGCTGGTTACATTGCTTGTAAATGGATGGTAGGCATCGTAAGAAAAGGGAAGTTGACCTACTTCGCTGTTTACTGTTTGATTGTTGGACTGATCGCTATACTTTCTCAGGTTTGGAGCTAAACCAATACACCGAAGGCAAAATTTTGCTTATTGATAAGCCACTTACATGGACATCATTTGATGTGGTAAAGAAGCTTAGATATGCCATAAAGGTTAAGAAAATCGGACATGCGGGAACGTTGGATCCATTGGCAACTGGTCTTTTACTTATTGGTACAGGTAAGTTCACTAAAAAACTCAATGAGCTTCAAGGATTAGATAAAGTGTATGAAGGAGTAATTACCATAGGTAAGACTACACCTTCTTATGATTTGGAAACTGAGTTTGAAAATGAGACTACAATAGATCATTTACCTCAGGATGATTTGGAAGCAGCCGCTAAGAAATTAACTGGACCACTTGATCAGATTCCTCCTGCACATTCTGCAGTTCGTATCAACGGAGAGCGTGCTTACAAGAAAGCTCGTAAAAACGAAGAAGTGAAAATTGATCCACGTAGGATCATCATCCATGAATTCGCTTTGACTAAAATTGAAGGAGCAGATATTCATTT
>CAXEKM010000916.1:0-2571 GCA_963996645.1 uncultured Marinoscillum sp. | reverse complement strand
TAATCACCCGATCAAAGTATTGGAATCCTCTGTTGGTGACTCCATAAGAACCATAATCCCAAAAAAGGTTGAAGTGGAATGGAATTCGGACAGAATTGAATCCAAGATTTTTGAGATCAATGATCGTTTGTTCATTGACATAATTCATTCGCCATTGGTGCTCAAACTCAATAGCCTGTCCTAAATCTCCTCCAACAGCATTCTTGACTCCATCAAAAAACTGGGTATGTGTGCGGTACTCAAAGTCACCCATCATGAGATAACCTTCCCAAAGCAACCAATTGCCCAGATTTATCCCCCTAAAATAAATGGGAGATCCATTCTCATCAAGAATTTGTGTTCCTTGGGCTTTGACATATTGGGCTTGAGAGGAAAAACTCAATGAAACCAATAAGAATAGGACAATTGCTCTAAGAAAATTAGAGGCGGTATGACTTTTTAGTAATTCATTAGATTGTCGAGCGCACGATCGTGCCTTGACGGTTTGATGTAAAACGTTGTGATTCATCATTTTTATGGTTTGGTTTAAAAAACTTCATCACAGCGGTGGGGAAAAATAGGATCAAAGAAGCCGTCTGCCGCTTTGATCCCGATGATATATGAAGAAGTATACTATCCGTAGTTTGAGTTACAACCCTTCCAAACATCACAACCAACTTCACATCTCCTATAGAAGGAATTAATAAACAACCGTCTGTATGCCATGAGCTGGAATAGTTAGCTTCACAGCTTTATCCATGACATATAGTTGGTATTCGATTTCATTATCTGATTGATTCATTACGACAGTAACCGTAGAACCATCAGTATTTTCATAAGTAGTACTCAACAGAGTGCTTCTACTCACTGCCGTACTCAATCGCACTGCTTGAGGACGAATAAATTTCGAGAAATGGCCTAAATAGTAATAAGTGGGAGTAAAGATCAACTCACCTGTATGTGTATCAGCATGCACCGGCGCAAAGCAGAAGTTCCCAACGTGATTTGGACCTCCTCGCTCATCCAATAAAATATTCCAATCTGTCCATGCTGCTGTGCCGGAATTGAAATCGTTAATAATTGAGTTCCCATAACGCTCAGCATTTGGCCAAAATTGATACTTTTCCGGATCGAACTTTTCTGCACATCCTTCAGTGAAAATCAAATTCATATCAGGGAAAGCTTCTTTTACATTGTTCAGATTATCGAACATTGGCAAGCCTCCTGTCCAGGTCTCATACCAGTGAAACCCAATACCCCAGATGTATTTAGCAGCTTCAGAGTCTTCGAAAATGGTCATAGCTCTGTGACTGATTAAGTCACGGTTGTGATCCCAAACAACAATCTTCTTATCTCCCAATCCTTCCCTTTTCATGATTGGACCAAGTGCTGTTTTTACAAAGTCACGCTCTTGCTCAGCTGTGTAAATACACGACTCCCAGGTTTGAGTAGCCATTGGTTCGTTCTGCACAGTAATCCCCCATATTGGCATTCCAAGCTTTTCATATGCTTTGATGAACTTCGTATAATAAAGCGCCCATGACTGATAATATTCAGGCTTCAAACTACCACCTTTCAACATGTGGTTGTTCGTTTTCATAAAAGGTGGCGGACTCCATGGACTGGCATAAAACATGAAGTTTTCACCAATTTTCGCCTGCGCTTTTTTGATTAGCGGAATACGATATTCCAAATCATGACTGATATCAAAAGTCTTTAAGGACTTGTCATCATTACTAACATACGTGTAGCTACCGCTGCTAAAATCACAGCTATGGATATTCGTTCTAACGATATTGTACGCAATGCCTTTTTCAGTATCGTAGTATGCTTCTAGCAATCGCTGTTGATTCGCAGGAGTTAGCTTAGCAAAAACTTCAGCACTAGCATCTGTTATTGCCCCTCCAATACCTAAATGTGTCTGAAATTTTTTATTCGGATTTACGAAAACACTAATCGCATTCTCTACAGGCTGCTTTGCATCATAAAATGATGCCTCTCCAGACATTTCCAGCCTTTGCCCTGTCTCTTTTGCCGTAGTATAGACCCTGGCAGTTTTGGGCTGTGCCATGAGCACAAACCCAATTACTGTCAGTACCACAGCAAACAAATTCTTGTTGATCATATGCTTATATTCTGATAATCGATCTCTAAATCTTCGCACCTTAGCGAAACATAATCAGGCGTAGGTAGAGAGTGTGGAGAGACGCCTCCAGCACTCACAGCATAGCCTACTCGCACCCCATAATGAGCACGCTATTTCCTACTACCCTAAACAAACTTTGTCTACATTTTTGGCGACTTTAAATCAAGTCAATAAATCCTCTAGTGAGGATAAGACCATCCGGGAAAACCCCAAATGGTCTGATAGATGGTTACAATTATTTAGTACCTCTCAATTCGATATTATCGATTGAGATTCCTGTATCACCCAGGTTTGCACCACCTGACTTCACTACCAGATATACTGTACCAGACTGTGCAAAAGTTATCTTACCATCGCTTTCCAATAATTCTCCAGCACATCCAACGCTTAGGAGGCTACCAGAAAACTCGTCTGTTGCGCAACCAGCCCAGGTGTTCAAACCAAGT
>CAXEKM010000915.1:0-8319 GCA_963996645.1 uncultured Marinoscillum sp. | reverse complement strand
TTCATTTTCTTGCCAAGCATAGTCGATGAGTCCACTTATTGGTTGGTTTCTTTTTTTCCAGGTCATTCCGGTAAAGGAGAAAAAGTGGCTACTGTTACTTTTACTTCGGATGCAGAAAACAGTCCGCACACCGTACAGATCAAAGCCACGGCTATTTACCCGCAAATTGCCACGACTAATGCAGAGCTTGTTTCAGTAACGGCACCAAGACTTGAGAGTACAGATACCTCTTTTGTGATTTCGAATAGCGGTACTGATGATTTGACGATACATTCAATATCATTTGATGCTTTGGTTTCGGAGACAAGTGAGATTCAGTTCGTTGATCTTCCATCATTTCCAGTGACATTAGGAGATGGAGAAGAGCTACCAGTGTCAGTTCGTTTCAGTCCTAATGGTACGGAAGATCTGTTCGCAGAGGTAATCATCGTTAGTAATAGTTCGGCAGGAACAACCAATAGAGTGAGTTTACAAGCAGATGTGGTGTTTGCTCAGGCTTTCATTACCAATGAGTTTGACTTACCTCTGGATAGCCTTCATTTTGGAAGTGCTTCTACTGCGGAAACTATCACTGACTCACTTCTGATTGTGAATGAAGGAGCAGGTGATCTGGAGATATCAGCGATTGAAATGACTGGTGTTGGGGCAGGTGATTTTGCTGTTTCTGAGTCTCTTTTCCCCATAGTTGTTTTGGCAGATTCGTCCCTTAATATTCCTGTAACATTCAACCCAGCAGTTGTTGGTTCCCGAAGTGCTACATTGACTACTACGAGTAATAATGTGCCGAGTGAAATGACCACTGTTGTAAGTGGTACTGGTATTGCACCGGTTTTATCTTTTTCAAGCAGTATTTATGTTGGGCGAACCATCCAGGGAGACTCTGTAGAGTATGCTCAGGAGATTACCAACTTTGGGGATGATCCAGCAACGATATATGGCTTTGAACTAGCTGGAGCAGATGCGGATTTGTTCTATGTGAATGATTTAGGATTCCCACTTACACTTGAAGCAGGGCAAACTACATCTGTACTCATTGGTTTTGCTCCAGATGAAGAGGTGAATGCCTCTGCAGTCTTGACAATAGTTAGTAACGTGGTAAATGGACCGCTCACAGCAACACTTAATGCAGTAGGATTTACAGCACCTGACTTTTTTGTAGAAAATGATTCTGTGAATGTAGCTGGTGTGGAAGTCGGTGAGCAACAAACGGTGAAGTTTACAGTGGAAAATCATGGAAATCAGGATCTTGTATTGACTTCAGCTTTTTTCGAAGAGGGTACGAATGGAGCCTTTAGTTCAGGTAATAATGCATTTGGGCTGCCATTGACTATTGCTCCTGGTGAAATGGATTCTGTAGAGTTTTTATTTTCCCCAATTGTTGGAGGTATACATGAAGGTGTATTGAACATTCTTACCAATGATGAGCAAGCAGTGGAAGGAGTGTTGACTAACAGAGCAAGGGTTCATATTACGGCTTTAGGTTTGGGGCCAGATCCTGTGTATTCTGCTAGTTCTTTTGATTTTGATTCCTCTTTTTATGGATTCGAACATGCATTGCCTTTTATTCTGACAAATGAAGGACAAACGGATTTGAGAGTAGACTTTGAGTATCCGGATCCAGAAGCATTGTTCCATGTATTATTTGAAGGATATGAAGCGCCAACCAACGAAGCATCCTTTATTCCAATTACACTAGCTCCGGGTGATTCGCAAGTAGTGAATGTGGTATTTAGACCAATTGAAATTGGCTTAATTACTGACTCCATTCAATTGGCATATCGCAATGGCCGCAATGAAGTGTATTATGAGAAACTTCCAGTTTCTGGCATTGGTGTTGAGCCACCAATTGTTACTATTGGGGCACTCACTTTTGTAGGCGATGACTTCCGCAGAGAAGGAGCAGTGAAAACGTTGATTGGAAATGTACATGTGGGTGACCTTCAGCTGGGTGATGAAGTGGATATAGATTTGGAAAATGCCACTATAGAAGGGAATGGAAATGTATATGTGACCGATGTGCCTCCAAATGGAAACATGGCACATGGTATAGTGAATCTTCGTACAGGTGGATTTAAATACCATATCAATGGGGCCGACTCTACGCTGATGCTCAATCCGGAAGATGAATCAAGAGGAGAGAGTTTCTTTGAGATTATCGGCCTGGAGGTCAAACTGAATGATTTAAAAATCAATGAAGAAGGTGTAAGGGCAGGAGGAGGATTATCGCTTCCTGAAGTGGTTTTTGGTCCGGATGCAGGATTCAATATGGATAATTTCTTCATCTCGAAAGATAGTGGAGTGTATGTGTCCGGAAAATTTGCTATTTCCAGTCCTCTGACTGTTTATGAGTTGTTCAATATTGAGTCAGTAGAATTTGAATTTGATTCGTTTAAGGATGAATTCAGAGGAGCAGGATCTATTTCTTCTGAGGCAGGTGCTTTTGAGTTGAGTATCAATGCAGAAATCGTAATGAAAAAAGGTGGTTTGGATGGAGTTTCTTTAGAAATAGAAACCCTTCCGGGAGTGCCACTGGGTACAACAGGGTTTGCCCTGGCTGGAGGTAATGGATCTATAACAGGTTTACAAGTACCACCGCTTGCTATCGCCCTTGGTGTTGATATTGTTCCTGTGGCTCCGGGTATCAACAAAATCATACGATTGAATAATGTAGGATTTGAATACACCTTTGGAGTATCCATGAAAGCTGGAGGAACCCTCCAATTGTTTAGCATGGACATAGCAGAAGCTGGAATTGAAGGAAACAATACCGCAATTAGCGCTGAGGCATTTTTCTCATTGCTAGAAATATTCAAAGGTAATGCCCGGATTAGCGTGATGCCATTTGGTGAGCAGCTGAAAATATCCGGAAACGCAAGTTTGGCGTACACCATTCCTGAAATGCAGGAAGGTTTCCCTGATTTAATCAGGGGAGTTGTTAACGAGTTTTTGCCTATAACATTGGCCGAAGTGAGCGTTGCTTTCAACGAAGAACGCATTACCGGTGCAACAGTAATTCCGCCAATTCCGATCAAAGTATCAGCAACAATTACGCTCAATGGAGAAACTCCAACGATAACTTTTGGTGCTGAATTTACGATTTTGAATGATGAAGCAAGTTCGAGAAACGGAGCTCGATTTGCAATGGAAGAATTGCCTTATGCCATGAGATTTGAAAATGACTTCTTGATGGCTAAGAAACATCACCTGGAAGGTCAGAGTATTGTGATCAATAGCAACATCAATCCACAGGGAAGAAAGTTGGAAATTGAAAACACGGAATTTCCTTTCAGTTTGAGTAATGGGTTGGAAGCGGTGATCATTCGTGTGGAAGGCAAAGATGAAATGCCTTCATTTACAATGGTGCTGCCAACAGGTCAGGAAGTAACCAGGGAAAATGCCTTTGAAATGGGCTATGCGTACACAGAATATGATGAGCGTAATCAGGCACACATCGTATTGTCCAACACAATTCCTGGAGACTATCTAGTGAAAATAGCAGGAACAGGTCAGTTTGAGTTGGACATTGCCGGTGCTGAATTTGGTCCAACACTAACTATTGAAAATGTAACGAGTGATGGTGAATCAAATGAAGTAGGCATTCAGTGGGAAGATGAGGATTTAGATTCTGACGCCACTCTTTCATTCTACTATGATACTGATGAGCAGGGTGCAGATGGTGTATTGATTGCTGGAGATATCTCTGAAGATGATGAAACTGACTTATTAGCGTGGGATGTGTCTGGGGTAGATAATGGTATTTATTATGTCTACGGTATTATTGATGATGGTAGCAATGCGCCGGTTATAACTTATTATAATGAAGCTATCCAGATCAATAAAGCTTCTGAGATTGAAGTGCCAGTATTAGAAGAAGTTGTGGTTAGCGATGATTCGGTAACGTTGAGCTGGTCTGCTAGTGCAGGTGCCAGTCGATATCTCGTGTACTTACAGGAAGGAGAAGCGTTGACTTTAGCTAGTCAATCCTATAACTCAGGAAGTAAAACGACCTTTACTTTTGTAGACCTACACCCAGGTAAATCCTATCAGTTTGCAGTAAGTGCCATGAATGCTAACAAACTAAGGTCTAACCTTTCTAATATTGTTTCATTGGATTACGTCAGTGCTTCTTCAAATAATGAACCTGAGATTTTGACTACAAACATTCAGGATCATGTACGAGTTGGAAATACTTACTCTCAGACGATAGAAGCTACAGATGCTGATGAAGAGGACTTAACCTATCAGTTAATAGTTGCTCCTGAGGGTATGACGATTGATGATAATGTTATTTCCTGGACTCCAGCAAGTAGTCAGGTAGGTGTGAGCCAGGTAAAAGTGATGGTTACTGACCCAGCGCAGGCCCAGGATTCATTGATTTATACTGTGACCGTGACGGATGAGCAAAGTTCCAGAGCATCTTTCACTTTTAGTAGCACTAAAGTGAATGGTCTTGACAAGAGAGTGACTGTTTCACTTAGAGATGCTGGCCTCAATAAGGATCCACAAGCCAGAGAATCACAGAATGTGATGATTCAATCTACACAGGACCATGCAGGTATTAGCTTGTCTCTTCAGGAAACTAGCTCCAATTCAGGGACATTTACAGGTACTTTTGGGTTTGTTGATGGGGCTAGTGCCGACAGAGCTATTCAGGTAGGAGTTGCTGATAGTGTATTTGTTACCTATTTAGATGAATACCCGCAAGAGGAAATAGTAGGAGTAGTTTTGTTTGAGCGAGCTACAGTGCCTAATCAATTGCCTACGAGTATATCCTTGAATAATACCACCATTCAGTATGAAGCATCTGTAGGTGATCTTGTGGGGGTTTTGTCCTCAGAGGATGCAGATGATAATTCATTCACCTATACACTTACTTCAGGAGTCGGGTCTGAGGATAATGATTTGTTTACCATCAATGGGCAATCATTGATTCTCAATGCAAACGTAAGAGGGTTAGATGCATCATATTTATATGTGAGAGTGCGAACCACAGATACGAAGAATGGTATTTACGAGCAGGCATTTGAGTTGGAGATTTCTTCCATACTAGGTGAAGATGAGTCTCCTGTGCTTCAAGAAGTAACCCTTTACCCTAATCCAACTTCCAGGAGAGTACATGTCCGGATTGATTCCGAGAAAGGTGCGGTAAAACTTACTTTGTTGACCTCCGATGGGAGAATGGTACAATCCGAAAAGTTTGAAAAAAACTGGAATGACTCTAAAGTGTCTATGAATATATCGGACTTGCCTGCTGGTGTTTATTTTATGTTGATTGAACAAGAAGGGAAATTAATTACCAAAAGACTCGTGAAAGAGTAGCATATTCCACGTAGTGTGGTTACTGGTTGTAAAAGCTCTGGCTGAAAAGTCAGGGCTTTTCTAACAAAAACGAGCTTTTGTATTTTATTTATCTGGGTAAATAGTCGACGAATTACTTGTTTTGTTCGATAAATAATAGATATTCGCCGATTAATGATATAACAACCAATTTATGAAAAACGTAATTCGATTAACTATGGTAGCAGTTGTAATGCTGCTAAACTATTCTGCCAAATCACAGGAATTTGTGACTCCTTCTGACATGTTTTCACACCAAAAGGATGCTTTTGTGACACTAACTGATGGAACTGAGTTAGTTTGTAAAGTTGACAAGATTAAGAGAAAAAAGGGATTAATCAAATTCATCCGAGTAGAAGTAGATGGAGTGGAGAGAGATCTTCAACCGTCAGAAGTGAGTTTCATGTACTTGCCTCCTAATGCATTGGATAACATGGTAAAAGCGACCGAATTCATCAATAAGGCTAACCAGTGGACTAATGAAAAATTGAACAGAGATTTATTAAATCAAGGTTTAGCTTATTTTGAGCAAGCAGAGGTTCAAATCAAAAAGAAAAAGACCATGACCATGTTGATGCAATTGCTTAACCCTTCATTTAGTGGTGGAGTGAAAGTATACCATGATCCATTTGCAAAAGAAACTGCTTCTGTAGGAGTGGGTGGCTTCACTGTAGCTGGTGGCATCGCTAAGTCTTACTTCGTGCAAAAAGGAGATAAGCCTGCTGAAATGTTCGAAAAGAAAAAGTACAAGAAGAATTTTGACGAATTCTGGTCAGACTGTGAGGCTGTTCTAAATGCTGAAAAGAACAACTGGGGTAGCTTCAACGAGCACGTATTTACTTATGATCAAGAGTGTGTGAAGTAAGCTTCAATAAAAATATTACATCAAAAAAATCCCCAGCTCATCAGCTGGGGATTTTTTATTTCCTATCAAGTATGATTAGGTAGAGTTATAATTTTAGGGGTTAGCTCACTTCATTATCTGAAAAATGCTTAACCTTACTTATGCCAAATGATACTAATTCTGTTCTTTCAATAGATTCCAATAGATCACGAAACATCATTCTGTCCTTCTTCTTATTCTGGGCATTGATTACCGTAAATGGTGTTGTCTTTAATGAAATCGTTCAGTACTTTGATATTCAAACCGGGTTTGATAACGAGGTGTTTGACAGTTCGGCTAAAGTCAAATTCATATTCATCGTGTTGATATTCCCCTTTCTGGAGACATTGATCTTCCAACATTGGCCTGCAAGGATTATTGACTATTTTGGTGGTAAAAATTATTTGATTGTACTAGTCACTTCGATACTTTTTGGGTTATACCATTTTTACAGTTGGATTTACATCATTTTTGGACTTTGCGCAGGTGTTATTTTCATTTTGTTTTACCTGCGTATGAAGAAGTATAGCTTTTACCCTTTATTGATGACATTTCTCTTACATGCTGCTCACAATGGAGTTGGTTTTGTCATGTTTGAATTGCTTTGAAACAACAACACGAGCTCCATCACAGTGACTTAAAAGGTTTTGTTGAAAGAGCCTTGACATTAAAAGGAGTCTTTCGCACTTCTTATTTGGTCGCAATTATGATCACTGGAGTCACTTTTATTTTCTTCGGTGGATTTTCGATTACTCAGGTATTCATGAGGAGCGAATGGCCATCTTTTGTTAGACAACTGTTAGTGATGATCAGTGTTGTTCCGGTACTTATCGTCTTACATGAGTTAATTCATTCATTTGGTTTTCTGTTTTTAGGCATTAGAAAATTCTACTTTGGAGGATCAATTAAAAAGTTTTACTTCTATGTAGCCACTGATGAGTCATTATCAGGTTTGCAGTACATTTTTGTGGCTTTGATGCCTTTTCTGGTTTTTACCACGGTATTTTTATTCATATTATTTACACATAACCAATGGGTGTTTTGTATTTCAGGATTGCTTTTTTTCCACACCACATTTTGTGCTGGGGATTTTGGTGTCAGCAATTATGTAGTTCTTAATGGAATAAAAAGTGCCAGCATTCAGTCTTCTAGAAAAGAAGGAGTAACACGATTTTCTTTCATTAAAAAAGAAAAGCCATCGCAACTTTAAAGTCACGATGGCATTTTTTAATTAGTAATGGAAGATATTAAGACTCAGGCTTTTCCTCTTTCTCGTCAACCGTTTTCGTGTTGTCCTGTGGATTTCGATCAATCAGTTTGTTAATTGGGTCGATTCCAGCTTTGGTTGGTTTGGCACCAACTGTAAGCGTGAAGGTGTTTTCTTCCTGGGTTATTTTATGCTTCTGCAGGTAAATCAAACTGTCTTTTCCTTTGCTGTCTTCTGTAAAGACCCCAATGTCGATCCAGTCTTTTAGTACTTGCTCTTCTTCATTACCAAGACTATCCGCTTGATATTTAATAGTGCTTACCTTCAAGTCTACAACGTATTCTGAATCTGAGATTTCTTCAAATTCAGCCTCTGTAGTCTTGTTTTCAAATAAGGTAATCGTTTCAAACATGTCTGTAATGATGTATTGCAGACTGTCTGGAGTGACTTCTCTATAGTATTTGATTAAATCTTTCGAAGTAGGGTATGGCGCATCTTTAAACGCCCAATCTTGATTGAATCGTTTCAAAGCAGCATTCACACTGTCTTCACTTATATAGTCCTGCAGAGCATACATCACTAGAGAACCTTTTCGGTAATGGATATATCCTTGACCTTCCACCTGGTAAAGCGGCATTTCTTTTTTCTGTTCGAATGTTCTCCCCATCAGGTAAGAATTCAATTCGTATTTCAAGAATTCTTTGATGATCTCTTGAGAGAAATTGTGCTTCATAACCATCAATGCAGAATATTGAGAAAGTGTCTCTGATAGCATCGCATTACCTTTTACACCCGCTTCTGTCACTTGATGTCCCCACCACTGGTGAGCCACTTCGTGTGCTGTTACATAGAATGGTAGGTCTACATCATCCGTTTTTATATTTTGAATGAA
>CAXEKM010000914.1:0-2275 GCA_963996645.1 uncultured Marinoscillum sp. | reverse complement strand
AGCATGGTGTACAGCAACGTGACTTCAATTCTTACGGATCTCGTAGAGGAAATCATGAGGTGATGATGCGCGGAACTTTTGCCAACGTACGTATTAAAAACAAACTTGCCTCAAGAGAAGGTGGCTGGACCAAATATCATCCGACAGGTGAAGAAATGCCAGTATATGATGCAGCCATGAAATATCAGGATGATAATACACCATTAGTCGTCATTGGAGGTAAGGAGTACGGCTCTGGCTCATCAAGAGACTGGGCTGCAAAAGGAACAACACTACTTGGAGTTAAAGCAGTAATAACAGAAAGTTATGAGCGTATTCATCGCTCCAACCTGGTTGGGATGGGTGTATTACCACTCCAATTCCTGGAAGGCGAAACGCAGGAAACTCTTGGACTACAAGGAGATGAAAGCTACGATATTATTGGACTATCCAATTTGAAAGCAGGACAAGAAGTAGAAGTAATGGCTACTAAAAGCGATGGAGAGAAGTTAAACTTCAAGGCGAAAGTAAGGTTGGATTCTACAGTGGATGTAGCTTATTACAAGCATGGTGGAATTCTAAACTATGTACTTCGAAGTTTCTTAAAGGATTAGATTAAGATTCAAAACTTAAATTCTGAACGAGACTCCTGAAACAAAAAAGCCCTGGCGTTTACGTCAGGGCTTTTTTATTATGTGTTATACCTTAATAGTCAGTATCTAAACCAACATTATTTAAAAGATATCTTATGCTTAATGAACCTGCAGAAGGGTTCTCAATTGTTTGAAGAAGTTGCATTCTATTAAAGTTTTGGAATACAATTTCGAAATCAAACACAGTACCATCATCTGCTGTCAATGTAAGGTTATCACCTGCTGTCCAGGTACCTACATACACGAAACCATTCTCATCTTCTAACACGAAAGACTTATCTCTTTCTAGCTTGAAACGAGAAAATCCTATATAAGTACCAGTGTATTCAGCCGCAGACTGGTTATTGACATAGTACTCATCAACTCTCCAATCACCATAAGACATGTTAGTTGGCGTTGGATCAGCTGGTTCTGCACAGGAGATGGCGAAAATGGCCATCCCTGCTAAGAATATATAACTTAAGATCTTATTCATGATTGTTATTGTTTTACGATTCTTATGTTCTCAACTTTTGACCCTTGACGGACAGTCATGTTGTAGATACCAGCGTCGAATGTCGCAATGTTGATTTGTTGAGTAAACTCTTCAACCGTCTTTTCGAACGTCTGATCCATTACAATCTGACCTGACAAAGTCATGATCTGAACTCTTACAGAACCTAGCTCTTCACCAGGAATCTCAAGATTAACCATATCAGAAGTTGGATTCGGATATGTGCTCGCTACTATCGCATTAGAACCTGGAAGTGTTGGCTGACCAGCTCTTCCTGAAAGATCTACTGCATTCGAAGAAACAGTACAAGTACCACCAGCTCCTAAGAAATCAACTTCTACCATGTAAGTTGCATTATCAAGAACAGTGATTGATTCTGCTTCATTATTGGTAGGGTTAACCATCAATACATCATTTCTATACCATCTGATATCAGTTTGTGTACTTCCATACTCAGAGATTTCAGCTGTCAATGTTGCACCTGACAATTCAAGAGTTACATTGTTCACTCTACCCCAGAATGTCGCGAATTCATTGAAGTTAACACAACCTGAACCATCTGCATAAGACACTTCCATGTAGAATCTTGTGTCTTCAGTAATTGGATCAGAATGAATATAAAGTGTAGATCCTCCACCAGAAGTTCCAACTACAGCCACTTCCCCATAGACAGGGCTTCCTGATGCTAAACCGGTTTCCGCGTTAATCAATTGATACATAAAACCAGCGAAACCTCTAAAGTTAAACTCTACCGATCCTTCACCACAACTAGAACCAGATTGTGTAAGAACACCTGTTGAGGTTCCTGTAATTGTTGGAAGTTGAGGAAGCGCTTTTGTTTTCACAACGATCGCATTAGATACCGGGCTCCAACATCCAGCAGCATTACCAACATTAACAGTGTAATTTCCTGCTGTAGTAACTGTAATGGTATTTGAAGTAGCATCAAAACCGTCTGTTGTAGTCACAATGCTAGCACCGTCTTTTTGCCAATCATAGTATGTAAATCCTGCCGGAGCAGTTAAAACCACTGAATTAGTTCCATCTGCACAGAATTCCAAATCTCCATCAGCAGTCAATGCTGGAGTCTCAGTTGGGATATCTACTATGTTCACCACAATAGATGGAGCACTTGCACTACAGCTCAAGT
>CAXEKM010000913.1:0-6042 GCA_963996645.1 uncultured Marinoscillum sp. | reverse complement strand
TTATGATTAGAGAAGCCATTGTAACCTATTGATAATCAGAAGATAACTCAGGAGTATGCTCCTTATGAAGATCTAATCGATCAATTCACATTGAAGGAGTTGAAGTAAGCCATCAATCTGTCTGATGGTTCAAATTCTCTAAAACCTAAATCCTAGTTTTATTCCTGCAGATAAACCATAAATCGTAAAAGGTCTGTTTTTATGCTCTTCTGGAGATTGAAAATTGGATGGAATTTCATTTCCGTAGACGGTAATCGAGTTATTGACATTTTCTGTGATGGTGCTGTATGACGCTCTAAAAGGTATGTGAGTATAGTTTATCGTTCCAATCAAACAGAAAAACTGAGTAACTTTTATCCAATAGCTTAAACTCGTATTAGCAGCTATCGTCCGTTGATAATGTCCATTATATTCATAGGTGTTTTCAATGGATCCGTCTGAATATACCGCATTGTAAGATTCTTTTGGTTTGCTTACGAAGGCTTGTCCAACACCAAGACTGAAATTTAGAAGTTGATAGTAGGATTGGTAAAGAGCTCTGCTTCCTTGAATGGTAAAATCTCCATACCTCCAAGACTTTACTCGGGCTTTGGCACTTTCTGCACCGCTTGAGATTAAGAATTCTTCAATTCTTTTATTGTCGACACTATTAATTGCAATTGAGCTTTTCAGTCCAACTCCGAACCCATTTTCAAATTGATACTCAATAAATAGTAAGTCAGATTTGAATCCAGGATTGGCCATACCTCCCGGTTTACTGAAGTCTTTGGAACCAACTTCTCCGAGCGGTAAGTTGATACCAACTCCCGAATAAAACAGTACTTTTCCAAAATCTTGAGAAATAGCGGTGTATAGTGATAATAAAGTTACTAAGCTGAAGGTGTAGCGTTTAATCATTGTTACTGGCGCGAGTAGTACCTTAACGCAAATATTAGACTATCCGTATGGGGGTAACTGATTTATTTGCATATCACCCTAAAACAAAATAATAAGCTGCCATTTAGAGATGGCAGCTTGCATTGATGATATTTTTAAAAGCTAAACCCTAGTTTTAGACCAGTAGATATTCCTTGTATGGAATAATGTTTAGGTGAAGCTTCTGTTGCAAATTCAAAGCCAGCGACTTCTTCTCCGTTTGTTGTTATAGCTTGTTTGGAATTTTCTGTTGTTGAAGAATAGGGCATGCTAAACGGAATATAAGAGTAATCTACGTTGGCAGCAAGACAAAAATTATCAGTGATTTTAATCCAATAATTTAAACCCAAATTGCTGCTTAAAGTTAGAGACTTGTGCTTGTCATAAGTCCAGCTATACTCTCTCGAACCTTCAAAATAGGTTCCTTCAAAATATTCTTTAGGTTTAACTACTAATGCTGGTCCTGCACCAATCGAGACATTTATTAAGTGTTTTTCAGTCTGGAATAAGCTTTTGGAACCTAGAAAAAGGAATTCACTGTATTTCCATGTTTTGACATCTGCATGGGATTGTTCTGCACCTTCAGCAAGTATGAAATCCTCTATGAGTTCGTTGTTAACCGGATAAAATGATGTGGTGGTTTTAATTCCTAAACCAAATCCATTTTCGAACTGGTAACACACTGAAATCAGATCAAATTTATACCCTTGATCTGCAACTCCTCCTGGTTGACTGAAATCCTTTGATCCCAGTTCTCCAAGTGGAACATTTAAACCTACTCCTGTCGCAACAAATACTTTCCCAAAGTCTTGAGCCGAAGCTGAGTATACAGGTGCTAATAGCACCAGATAGAGCATTATGTTTTTAAACATCACTTTGATGATAAATAATCCAATAGCTGGATTAGATGCTTGTATCGTATTTTAAGTCAGAATGTTGCGTTGTGTTATTTATTTATTTTAAGTAACGCTTTATAATAAAAAAGGCGATCAATTTGATCGCCTTTCGAATGTCTTAAAGTGATTATCTTAATGTGCAGGTTTCTGTTTCTTCTGCCAGAAGAATACTACGACAAATGCTCCAATCAAGATGATAGGAATCATAGCAATGTTGGCTAATGTTGCCTGACCGGCAGCAAGTTCTAGTGCATCTCCAGTTAAACCCTCAGCAGTCAAGTCCGCTCTGTGTCCTTCTATCCATCCACCAATAATTGGTTGGAATATTGAAAGGCCTAGCATTCCTACACCACCGATTAAACTCATTCCCAGTGCACCAGTTTCAGGTAGGTATTCTGCTACAAATGAGATCATCGTTGGCCAGAAGTAACAAACGCCCACTGCAAATAAGATAGCCGCTACATAAACCATTGGTCCGGTTGCCATACTCATTAAGAAGATAGAAATAGCCGCAATTACAGAAGATGCAAGCAATACCCCTGTGATATTCAATTTGTGAATTAGTGGTCCAGCAAATAACCTACCTACTGCCATCAACCCAGTAACAAGTGCTAATACCAACATAGGCTGTGCACCAGAGTTGTGCAAGATTCTTTCTACCCATGATTGAGTTCCAAGCTCTGTAGTAGCCGTTAAAGCCATACATACCAACATCAACCAGTAAATAGGAGATGAGAAGATTGCTTTTAAGTTTCCTGAAGTAGATACGGTTGTTTCTTTAGGTGCTTCTGGAAATTTTTGTCCAAGGAACATCACAAAATAGATCAACGCCGGAACGTACATGATAGCAAGTTTGATCTGCCAGGTTCCTCCCATGTTAGCCACTAAAAGTGCCAAAACAGAACCGATAGCAATACCACCAGGGAACCAAACGTGGAATCTGTTTAGCATCACAGCACGCTTCTCAGTGTACATGGCAGCTATCATAGGATTGTAAGCTGCTTCCACCATTCCATTTCCGAAACTGATAAAGAACGTAGAGCAGAATAACATTGTGAAACTAGATGACATAATAGAGAGCGTGATCCCTAATATGTGGCTTACAAAAGCGATGTTTCCAATATTCTTTGGACCCAAAGTATTATACATTGGCCCTCCAATTAATGTGGCGATTGGGAATCCAAATATCCCCATGAAGTTAATCCAGCCCAGTTGTGAATCATCAAGACTCATATCAGCAACCAGGTCATTCATGATGCCTGCACGGATACCAAAAGCAAAGGCTGTGGTGAGCAGTGCAAAGCAACTGGCGATGAAAAGGCGTTTTGTATTTACAGTTGAATCCATTAGCTATATTTTTTTAGGGGATCAATATAAATAAAAGCCGTCTTCATTTTCAATGCAAATTGACGATTTTGTAAAATCATCACGAATACAAACGTTTTCATATAATAAACGAGTGAATTTGGATTTACTTCTTGATAGTTTTTCAAATTCGTTGACCATTTTGATATAAATTACTAGGATAAAATCCGGAAATCAGAACATATGCAAAAAGGAAGAATTAGACTCGGGCTTATAGGTGGTGGACCTAACTCATTTATCGGTCCAGTTCACAGAATCGCAGCTTACATGGGTGAGCGTTACCAATTAGTAGGTGGAGTATTTGATGTTGATTTTGAAGCAAGCAAGCAGTTTGCCGAAAAATTGGAATTGGATGTCAACAGAACCTACGCGAATCTTGATGAATTCATTGAAAAAGAGTCCGCGCTTCCAGCAGAGGAGAGAATTGAAGTAGTTTCAATTTTGACACCTAACTTCTTACACTACCCAATGGCAGCTCAGTTGATTAAGGCTGGCTTTAATGTCATTTGTGAAAAACCGATTACGATGAAGGCTTCAGAAGCTGTCGAATTGGAGTCGTTAGTGAAAGAACATAATGTAGTCTTTTGTTTGACGCATACTTACACTGGGTATCCAATGGTTCGTCAAATGAAAGCCATGATTGCTGATGGCGCTATTGGAAAAATCCAGAAGGTTGATGCACAGTACTATCAAGGATGGATTAATCCATTCATTCATGAGAAAGAAAAGAGAGCTTCAGTTTGGCGTTTGGATCCTGCGAAATCAGGTCAGAGCTGTTGCTATGGTGATATCGGAGTTCATGCATTCAATTTAATCGAATATACAACAGGTCTTGAAGTGGAGAAGGTATTGGCTGATCTGAATACTTTGTATGACGACAATCCTCTTGATATTGACGGTACTACTTTAATCAGAACCAAAGAAGGAGTTCGCGGTGTAATTTGCGCTAGTCAGATTGCAACCGGTGAAGAAAATAACATCAAGATATGCGTGTATGGAGATAAAGGTGGATTGGTTTGGGAACAAGAAAATCCTACTTATCTAAAGTTCATGCAAGAAGGTCAGCCTGCTCAAATCATTAAGCCAGGTAATCCTTACAATACAGAATTCGCATTAGAAAGTACTAAGATCGCTCCAGGTCACCCAGAAGGATTATTCGATGCAATGGGTAATATCTACGCAGGAACTGCGCAAGCGATTAGAGGAGAGAAATTCCGTGAAGGAGCTTTCCCGAACGTACAAGATGGAGTTCGTGGAATGAAATTCATTGAAGCTGTATTGGCTTCAAGCGGAAATGGTCAAACCTGGGAAACCATTTAAAATATGAGTCACAGAAAGCTTCGCATGGGAATGGTCGGTGGAGGACAAGGTGCCTTCATCGGTGGCGTGCATCGAATTGCCGCCAATTTGGATGGTCAGATCGAGCTCGTTTGCGGGGCTTTCAGTTCTGATCCACAGCGATCAAAAGACTCGGGCAGAGAACTTTACCTTCCAGAAAACAGATGTTACGGAAGTTTTCAGGAGATGATCACCAAAGAAAAAGAGCTTCCTGAGGGTGATCGAATGGATTTTGTTTCCATTGTCACGCCTAATGTGATGCACTTTGAGCCAGCAATGCTAGCACTTGAAAACGGTTTTCCTGTAATCATTGATAAACCTCTGGCTTTCACTTTTGAGCAAGCTAAGCAGCTTAGAGATAAGGTGAAAGAAACAAAGCTTCCCTTGGCGGCGACCTACACCTATACCGGTTACCCAATGGTGAAGCAAGCCATGTCGATGGTCAAGAATGGTCAAATCGGCAAGGTTCACAAAATCATGGTGGAGTATCCTCAGGGATGGTTAACGTCCAAAGTAGAAGACACTGAGCAGAAGCAAGCTGCATGGCGAGCAGATCCTGCAAGGGCAGGTATCAGCAACTGTTTTGGTGATATTGGAACTCATGCCGTGAACATGGTAGAGTATGTGACTGGTCTCAAAGTCACCGAGGTATTATCCGAAATCAGAGCTACAGTTCCGGGAAGAACTTTGGATGACGATGCCAATGTCTTGTTACACTTCGAAAACGGAGCTAATGGTGTTCTCTCAGCATCACAGGTAGCTAACGGAGATGAAAACGACTTAAAATTCAGAGTTTACGGAGATAAAGGCGGACTAGAGTGGTCCCAAAAAGATTTGAATACCTTGATTGTAAAAGATCACGGGAATCCAGATCGCATTTTCCGTACTGGTGGAGACAGAGGAGGCTATCTGTCAGAAGAAGCAATGCTGCACACAAGAACTCCATCAGGTCACCCAGAAGGGTATCTAGAAGCTTTCGCTAATATCTACAGAAACTTCGCTCATGCACTTAGAGGACATCTGTTTGGAGAAGCTGTCAATCCAAAATTGGATTACCCTGGAGTAGAAGAAGGAGTCATTGGCATGGCCATGATTGAAGCCGTGGTAGAGTCTACCAAAAATGGTAATGTCTGGACTAAGGTCAGAGACTAATTTAAAATTGATAATTAAGAATTGATAATCTGAAAATACTATGAAAACGATCAAAGGACCAGCCATCTTTTTGGCACAGTTTGCCGACGACAAGGCTCCATTTGATAATTTGAAAAATATATGTGAGTGGGCTAAAGGCCTTGGGTACAAAGGAGTACAAATTCCTGCCTGGGATGGTCGACTTATCGACATTAAAAAAGCTGCAGAAAGCCAGACTTATGCAGATGAAATTAAAGGTATTGTCAACGATGCTGGTCTTGAAATCACTGAATTGGCGACACACCTTCAGGGTCAATTAGTTGCAGTTCATCCCGCATACGATAGCATGTTTGATGCATTTGCTCCGGATTCTGTAAAGGGCAACCCAAAGGCTAGA
>CAXEKM010000912.1:0-2826 GCA_963996645.1 uncultured Marinoscillum sp. | reverse complement strand
TTGCTTCAGCTTTCTCTTCTTTAGCAGGAGCCTCTTCCTTCTTTACTGATGCTTTTTTAGCAGGAGCTTTCTCAAAGCTCTTCTTAATCTCTTCTACATCAACATTTTTAATAGTCGGAACCGTATTCAATCTTTTGATTGCGTTTACACGGTTTTTAGCTCTTGACTTATTTCTTTTGCCTTTTCTTTCTAATCTTGTAACAGCCATTTTCTGAACATTTCGTTTTAACGAGGTGCAAATTTAGAGTATTAGTTAGTTTTGTCCAAAATTATTCTATGGCAACTTCAAAACCTTCTTTACCAAAAGGAACTAGAGATTTCGGACCAGAGCAATCTGCGAAAAGATCATACATCATTGAAACCATTAAAAATAACTTCATAAAGTACGGTTTCAGCCAAATTGAGACCCCTGCAATGGAGCAATTGTCTGTTTTGACAGGCAAATATGGAGACGAAGGAGATCAATTATTATTTAAAATAGTGAACTCTGGTGACTACTTAAAAAAAGCAGATCAAGCAGATTTTGAGAAAGGAAGTGCTCACTTGTTGCCGAAAATTTCAGAAAAAGGACTGAAATATGATCTCACCGTTCCTTTTGCACGATTCGTAGTGATGAACCAAAATGAGATCACTTTCCCTTTCAAAAGATTTCAGATACAACCAGTGTGGCGAGCAGATCGCCCTCAAAAAGGTAGATATAGAGAGTTTTACCAGTGTGATGCAGATATAGTTGGCACTGATTCATTGGTGAATGAAGCCGAATTAACTCAATTGATCCATGATGTATACAATGACCTGGGATACAAAGGTTTTGTCTTAAAGATCAATCACCGTGAGATTTTGATGGAATTGGCAAGATATGCCGGACTTGCTGGTAAAGAAATGCCATTCTGTGTCATCATTGACAAGCTTGATAAAGTGGGTCAAGAGAAAGTCATCGAAGAACTTTTAGCCATCGGAGCTAATCAGGAAAAATTAGCTGACGTTATTAATTCATTTTCTTCCGAGGGAGAAAACACTCTAAAGGTTGAAATGATTGAAAAAGTCATTGGCAGCAACAGAGGCACAAAGGAGTTAAATGAATATTTTGAATTCCTTCAAGCATACGGTACGGAAAACCTGCAAATAGAATTAGATTTTAGTTTAGCCAGAGGTCTCTCCTATTACACAGGAATCATCTTTGAAGTGAAGGCTACAGATGTTCAAATTGGAAGTATTACCGGAGGTGGGCGATATGACAATCTAACCGGTGTTTTCGGACTTCAAGGCACATCTGGTGTGGGCATTTCATTTGGGCTGGATAGAATATATGATGTATTAGAAGAAATAGGACTTTTCCCTCCATCATTGACACAATCATCCGATGTATTAATTACACACTTTGATGAGGAGTGCATGAAACATGGCTTGAGTCTTTTAAAGCAGTTACGCGCTGCAGGCATCAGAGCTGAAATGTTTCCTGAGTCAGTGAAAATGAAAAAACAATTCAACTATGCTGACAAAAAAGAAATACCTTATGTATTGGTAATTGGCTCTGAAGAAATAAAAAGAGGCGAATACTCCTTGAAAAACATGAAAGACGGCTCACAGGAAATGTTGTCAATAGAACGCATTATTGAGAGCATCACTGATCAAAAATAATATTCGAAAGGGATCGTTAAGATCATACTATTGAATGAAGCAACTGACAACCATATTCTTCCTGGCAATCTTACTGCCTGCTGCGGCGCAGTATGTCAGTCCGCTAGGAAGGTTTACGGTTGACTACAACACTGGCTGCTCACCTTTAACCATAACAGTTACACCTACAGGAGAAGCGGCATCCGTTCAAGGAATTCAATATAGTTATGAAGAAGGTGTAGTAGAAACAACCGAAACTGCCTATGATTATACCACTGCTGGCAATTATAGAATCATTCAGTTTTTAGGGGAGAGTTTCACACCACAAACAGACACTGTTTATATAACTATACGAGAGCCTTTGGATCCTGTATTCGAAGTGTATTATTGTAGTGAAACTGAAATTGTATTATACATGGATGACGATTACTACGATTACTTCTATGCATGGACAAGTTCTAATGATTCTATTCGAATCAGCCCTAATTCTTCACAAACTTTAAGTTTTCCCTCAGGTAATGGTACTCTTACACTTAAAGGCTACTTTGAAGATGCATTTTCGAACTGTGGAGTGGTCAACAGATCCTTTAGCTTATCAGAAATAGAAGAAGTCTATCCTGACAATGTCCAGCTCCAATATGGCTGCTCTGAAGATTATTACATTCAATTAGATGCTAGCATCCTAAGTGCTTTCCAATTGTATCAATTACAATATGCAATAGACAATTCTTCCTATCAAGATGCCTACATTGGACAAGTCATAAATGGACAAACACTCTATCCAATTACGCTTCCTTCATTAAATAATTCACAGGAAATCTGCTTGAGGTTCAACACCTTAAATCCATGTGACTCCTCCACCCTTTTCAGTACAGACTATTGCCAAAACATTGAAAGTTTTTACTCACTGCAAAATGCCTATGCGACTTATTTGGGAGAGCAAGTTCTAATCAATTCTGACACAATCAATGGTACATTAAATCTCTATAAAACCACCGCTCAGAATTTTGCCTTTGTAACAGAATTCACCTCATCAACATTGGATAATCCTTCTAGCAAGTTCAGACCAACCAACTACAAGATTGTCGCCACAGACAGCTGCGGAATTGTCATTGATTCAATCTTTGTCAGCCCTCCATTCTTGGAATTAATTGATAAGAGCTACACAGACAACTTGCTAACCATTGAGGCAAAAGAACCTTTCAA
>CAXEKM010000911.1:0-10551 GCA_963996645.1 uncultured Marinoscillum sp. | reverse complement strand
TAACCTAAAAAGTTGCCTTTTTATACATTGCAAACAACTACTGTAAATGACTTAGTTCCGCACTGTATAAATATTTTTTATTTCTTTATTTTTCATTTCTGAAGGTGTACTGTATTAACTACATCACTCATAAGATGTTGCTTTATTTGAGCTAAAATGTAGTCCAGATTACATTTTTTGACATTTCTTAACATTTCAACATCTGAACATCCTCACCCTTCGTTTGTTCTATCACAAATAAGCGCTATGAAAATGACACTATATACAATTGCTCTTTCGATACTGGTTAGTTGTAGTACTCCAGCCCAACAGGAAAAACCAGAACAAAATATCTCCAAAACTTCTCAAGTTTCTTATGAAAATCTAGATACTGCAACGTTTGCTGGTGGATGTTTCTGGTGTGTAGAAGCTTCATTTGAGCAGATCAAAGGCGTAGAAGAAGCTATATCTGGCTATGCTGGTGGTAAAAAATCAACTGCAGACTACAAAATGGTAAGTTCTGGAAGAACAGAACATACTGAAACGGTTCAGATTTACTATGATCCAGAAGTAATCAGTTATGAAACATTATTAGATATCTTTTTTACTGCACATGACCCAACACAACTTAATCGTCAGGGACCAGATGTTGGTACTCAATATAGAAGTGCTATTTTCTATCACAACGAAGAACAATTGAAATTAGCTAAAACTAAAATAGAAGAGCTTAAAGATGTTTATCCGAAGCCAATTGTGACTCAACTTAATGCTTATACAGCTTTTTATCCTGCTGAAGACTATCACCAGGACTATGAGGAGAAACATCCATATGATCGATACATTATGAATGTCTCTCGTCCTAAAATTGATCGGGTAAAGAAAAAGTTTGCGGATATTCTTAAAGAAGAAGAATAACTACGCCAAGAAAGTCAATCCCACCGGTTGGTATAGCAACCAGCCGGTCAAACTATAACGATCTTTATTCGTCATCATCACTTCATGCTCTACCTTGTCACTTCGCATGATAACACATCGTTTGGCAATAGGAGCTATGGTGCGCTCATCATCATTGAGAAAAACCTTTAACTCTCCGCCATCGCCTTCTTGCCAGTTTTTATTGAGATACAGAATGACAGATATCAAGCGATTGCTTCGTGAATTGAATTGATCCAGATGTCGTTTGTAGAAGGTACCTTTAGGATAATGGGCCATATGAAACTCTGAACCAGACAAACTGAGATAACAATAGCGATTCAAAACACCAATAGTCTCATCTACCCGCTCGAAGAAATTAGCTAACTCGACATCCCTGGATCTGTCTAGCCACTTGATCTTATCTCCACGAATTTCCCTTTTCAATTGAAAATCCTGACCAGATCCTATTCCTGCTGGCTTAAAATCCTCCTCTTCTAAACTCTCCTTGAAGTAGCTTAGAAAAACATCAAGCTCCTGGTCTTCAATAAAATCATCAATTACCAGGTAATTATCTTCTGACAGTCTATCAACCCAGTTGATCCACGTGTCTTCACTAAATGCTCTCAATCAGTTTCAAAAAACGACTCGCGAATGTACGCTGAAATGTTAAGATTTGTTGCGTTAGGATTAAACTGTCAATCTTGGTTAAATTACCGTTGAACAAGAAGCAGAAACAATGAACAAAAGATCCTTTATTCAAAAAGCACTATTATCACTTGGCGCAGTAACTATGGCATCAACAATACAAGCAAAACCTAAGAAACAAATTAGCGGTCGATTTATCCATATGGTATTCTTCTGGCTAAAACCTGAAGCAGATGCTGATGAATTCATTACTAGCACTGAATCATTCTTGAAGCAGGTAAAAGAAATCAACAGCTACCACCTTGGTAAACCAGCAGGTACACCACGAGAAGTGGTAGACAATTCTTATTCAGTGAGCCTGGTAGTGACTTTTGACTCAAAAGAAGATCAGGACATATACCAGAAACATGAAGCTCACCTAAAATACATTGAGGATAACAACATGAAATGGACAACTGTAAAGATTTTTGATTCCTGGGGAGCAATGTAACTGTCAAAACATAAATAATTCTTAAATGGTCAACCAGTAAAAAAGTTGACCATTTTTTTTTTACAAGAAAGCAACTTACTCAGTTTTCATACGTCATTAGAACATTTTAAAATCACAAAAATCCGTCATTTATGACCTATGATGAACTCAGCATTGATCAGCTGATTATCAACAGAGGATATAGAGAGAATGTATTGGGAGATAAATTCTCTCTGTACATTTCCAATTACCCTTGCAACGCCAAATACTTGTTATCGCGAATAGGGAATCCGAATCACACACTTGCAGAACTTTGCTGCAGTGTAGGTATTACCCTGGAATATTTAGCTCCAGGTTTCAAACATGTTATCGGGGTAGATATTGATCAAGAGGTTTTGCATTCGTGCCATGTCAACCTAACCAATGCTGGATATCAAGAGAAATTCAAACTTATTGAAGGAGATGTTTTTGATAATGAATTATTGAAAGGAATCGAAGCAGATGTGGTGATTTACGACATCCCCTACTGGTATTCACATGAACAAGAAAATCAAGGAGATCTACTATCTAAGAACCCTCCTTTGAAAGAATTGATAGACAAAATCACTAAATACATCACTCCCAACATCATCATCTTCTCACCAGTTGAATTGAGTTATGAGTACTATTATGAAAATCTAGGTACTATAGAATATGAGCAAGTAATGATTGATGGCAAACACAATAGAAACCAAATCTACCTTGGTGAATTAATCCAAACTGAAGGCACCACTCAGATTAATCTGAACAGTACAAATCTTTAAAATTCCAACAAATTATGATCGAGGAAAAGCAACTAGTTAGACAAGCAATTGAAATGGCTAAGTCATCAAAAATGAAAGGCAATCTACCATTTGGATGCATTCTAGTAAACGAAAATGGTGAAGTAATACTGGAAGGTGAAAACACCATCAATACGGATAAAGATTGCTTAGCTCATGCCGAGATTAACTTGATCCGGGAAGCGAGTAAGCAGTACGGTTACGATTATTTGAATTCTTGTACTATTTATACAAGTGATGAACCTTGCCCTATGTGCACCTCCGCTATTTACTGGAGTGGGATTGGCAAATTGGTTTACGGGCTTAGCAAAGAAGAATATTACAAAATCATGGGCCGAGATAACCCCAACTGGGTATTTGAAATGCCTGTGAGAGATCTACTCGCTAAAGGAGGTAGAAAACTGGAAGTAGTCGGACCTTTACTGGAAGAGGAAGCTCGCGAAGTACATCTCGATTAAACATTGTTGAGTTTATAGACGCTCCTTCACGATAGAGAATAACAAATGGATATTTCCATCAATCAGCTTAAAGGAAATTGTGGGCTCTTCGGAAGTGTGATTCTTTAATTCTCTGACAATTTCGCCACGTACTGCTTCTGACAAGTCATCACATTCAATAACCAAAGCTGCTCTCAAATCCTGGTCAAGAACAGACATTTTGATTTTATGGTGTTTGCTAGCTCTTTTCAATCCATTAGCAACCAACGTCAAAGTCAAAGCAATAATGGATGAGCCTAAGGTTTGAGGTGTGGTGACTTGAGGATTGTATTCCATTTCAGGAAGTAACACTCCCCCACTCTCTTTAGTAACATGACGAGCTAATTCGCGCCCTGCTTCGGCAATTTCGGATAATAGGACTGTAGTTGTCGGAATAAAAACGTGCTCTAACGCATCTACAGCATCCATTGCATCCTCAGAGCTGACTTCAATATCGTACAAACTGTTCTCACATCTCTCCAAAGCCACCTTAGCATCATTGAGTGTTTTTCTCAATTCATCCTTAGATGGGAAATTACCATAAAGTGTTTGCTCCATGAAGCGCATGAAAGTTGACAACTCACGGAGAGCTACCATACTATTGGACACTTGTGGCTTGATCGGCTCTATGGCTTCTTTTACCTCTTCTAGTGCAGGAAAAGCTGCTTTACCAATCAACTGAGATTGATCCTTCTTTCTGGATTTATTAAGTTGTGCCAATCGATCATTGACCAATTCTGCTAATCTTCTCAGGTTATCTTTTTCCTCGTCAGAAAACGAATGAGGCTCTGTATCCAGCACACAAAGAGAACCAATCACCTGATTGTTAGACTTAATAGGCATACCCAAATAGGCTCTAATCCCGTGCTCATCTACGATATGTTGTGGAATTCCCGGCATCCCTTTGGCATCTACCAGTTCTAATGGGTTCTCTGTATCTACGACAAATTGACAAAAAGAAACATCACGGGTCGTACCTCTTGCTTTGGTCAATTCTTCCGAAAGGCCATAATGAGCCTTGAAAAACTGCACCTGCTCCATGACAACTGTAACAAGGGCTATTGGAGACTTAAGCTCACGCGCAGCCTCCTTGACGATTTTCATTAGCTGCTCATCTTCGGCTTCTGCTAATAACTCCCGGGTGAATGGCAAATCGTTAGTTGAGTATCGTGCCTGTATTGCGCTTTCCATGTGTTGCGAATTGAGATGAAAAAATGCTCAAGCTGGAACGTAAAGATAGAACAAGAACAGCTAAAACATGACAAATGTCAGTTTATCGTCCACAAATATCCTTATAGGGACAATAACCGCACTTTTTCAAATCATCAGTTTGGACAAAAGGTTCCGTAGGATCATACATTTCTGACAAAAGATTGCTCAACCCCTCTTCAAATTCTGGCAGGTACTGTCTGAACTCCCCTACACTGGTCTTACTCTGCTTATCATATATTTTCCACTCAAAATCTTCGCTAAACAAATCTCTTGAGTTGAACAAACCAGGCTCGATCACCTCATACTCACCCTGGTACTTTTTGTAGAACAAGTAACTGTAGAAAAACACCTGAAATGCTGCTTTACGTCTACTTTTCTCCTTACGATCCACCAGCGAAGCAATCGTCGTAAAGTCTTTTTCATCACGACCGGTCTTATAATCGATTACCCGAACTTTACCTTCTTTTTGATCAATTCGGTCAATGATCCCTCTGATTTTAACCTTTTTTTCAACTCCCGCAACCTGAATTGGGAAATCCATTGCATAGCCTTCCTTGGTACTGGCTTCCAGACCTAATATGCGGAAAGGTGCATATTGTTCATCATAGTCCAGGATTTTGATAATGAACTTCTTCAAAACATCTGAAGCAATCAAGGTACGACCTTCTAGCTTGAACTTCTTCTGTTTTTTAATCTTGTAATGCTTCTTGAATGCTTCATTCATCGCCCCATCGATTCCTGCCTTGATCCAGGTAAAATCCTGAGGATAAATTTCTGGCCGCCTATTGCGTTTAGTGGTATCCTTATACAACAACTCCATGGTGTCATGCAAAATATTACCAAACACCATGGCATCCATTTCCTCCTGTACTTCGTCTGGTTCATACAAGCGCTCCACATATTTAAAGTAGAATCGCAATGAACAGTCCAGGTAAGCATTCATCGCCGAAGGTGTAAATGAACCCTGGTACAACCCATTTTTTGGCTGAAAACCATCCAGATAGCGCTCCATCTTGGATTGGACCAAAGCAGACTTTTCAATCACAATTGGTAAAGGTGCCGTTGTTTTGATCGGACTGGCTAATATCTTTTTCTTAATGGTATAACCAGACTCCACTTCAAGCTGCTGCACCAATCGACTGAGTTCTCCATTGACATTAAACTCTGCTACGGTATTGTAGAAGAAATGAATGTTCTTAGCACGCTGAAGTAATCGATAGAACAAATACGAATAGATCGCATCCTGATGATCAAATACTGGCATGCTAAACGCTTTCCGGATATTGAAAGGAATGAACGAACCTCGACGAGCGGCTGCAGGCCAACTATCTTCATTCATACTCAAGATGAACACATTCTCAAAGTCGAGATTTCTGGTTTCCAGAATACTCATGATCTGCAAACCATTCAATGGTTCTCCAGTAAATGGGATTTTTAACGTTCGAGCTAACCTTCTAAAAAGCTTAATCAGAAAATCATAAGTAAGGTCTTCTGCTCGCTCACCCATCATTTCCTTGAGATGAGCTACATGCTGGTAGAATCGACTGATAAACTCCAGCTCCAGATCATGTCCCTTATCCTTCCAGGTGTCATACAAACATTTCAGAATGCTGAGCATGTAATCAAAAGCAGAATCAGGTTTCTGGAAAATGATACCGAACACTTCATGAGAGAGTTCTACTTCATCCAGATAGATGGTGATCAGGTTACGACTTTTGATCTCTTTGATCAATTCCTTAATAGGTTCCTCATCCAGCGCATAAAGCAACGGATGCTCTAGCAACTCCACCAAAGGCTTGTAATAGAAGGAAGGACCATTAACCTGACTGTCCTTGCGCATGTGTTGCAGTAACAAAACACTTTCCAGCAAACTATAAACAGGCGTTTCCTTAAGCGGATAACCCATCGTGATGTTTACCTTATCAACTGGATCTGGAATGGCATGAAGTGCTGGAAACAACATGTGTTCCATAGGCAAAACCACCACGGTTTTTTCAGGATCGTATTCCCCTGACTCTACCAATTGTGTCAGGTGTTCAGCCAGAGCTTTGGTTTGACCAACTTCTAACGAAACTCCGGTAGCTTCAAAATTTTTCTCCTGCTGGAAACGCTTCGGAGGTTCTTCTGGAAAGGTTTTACTTAGAATAGTGTCTTTGCCATATTCACGAAGAAAGAAGCCAGCCTCTTGCTTCGGATTGTTGTAATAGTAATCATCCAAATCCCAAATCATCTCAGCATTGTATTCATGAACGAAATGCTTGATAATCTTCTCTTCGGCGTAGGTCAAGGCATTGAAACCAGCGAAGTATATTTTTGTCCCAACAGCCGGAATCGCTTCAGATAAGTGATCAGAAACCTCACGGTAGATCAAGCCTCCATAGGCAACTCCTTGTGAAAGTAATTTCTCTCTAAAGTCCGCATAAATTGGCCGGAGGATCTTCCAGGTTTCTAAGAACGCTTCCTGACTCGCAGTGGCTTTTGGTAAAAAGCTTGCCCAGAATGATTGAATAACCTTCTTATCTTCTTCATCCAGGAAGTAAAACTCCTCATCCAACTCCTTTTGCGTCTTGATACTTGTAAAGAGCTTTTCCGTATCTACCAGATATTGATCGATCTCTTCAAAATCCCGAAGAATCATTTCGCCCCAGAAAAAGAACTGATCAAACGTTTCTTCTCGCTTCTGATGTTCTTTATACACTTCGAATAATGAAAAGATTGCCTCTATCTTCTCCACTTTCACCAAAGAACTGAAAGATCTCACAAAATCCTCCATACTGATGACTTGTGGCATCCATATTGGCTTATCGATCAGTTTAGATAGCTCTTTTCGAAAGAATAGACCTGCTCTACGGTTAGGGAAAATGATTTGAACCTGATGTATATTCTGCTGATTGTCACGAAGTACTCGCTCAGCTACCTCAGCTATGAATGATTGATCAACCATTACTCACCTCCTCTACTGACAAATCATACAAATAGATCAAATGACCCATAATTTTCTGATAGCCCATCTCACTGAGTAGCTTCATGTATTCTTTCACCTGATAGTGATCTTTTTTTCGTTTTGTACCAGTTTTAAAATCAATAATAACCGTTACATCATCCCTTCGATTCAGTCGGTCAATCCGCTTGAAATCTCCTCCTGGTAATAATATAGGGACCTCCGTATGCACTTCCCAGGATTCATCAAACCAATCTGCTACTTCTGGATGCTCTATAATCTTAGTCAACTCTACGATATGTTCCAGATTGGAAAACTGATCCAAATCTTTGCGGTATTTGATCTGACTTAAAATATCGTGCAGCTTCGTTCCTCGACGCTGTGCATCGTTAAATACCGTTTCATTTAGCTCTTCATTACCTTTGATCTGAATACTCACTTTTCCGCGCCATGGACTAGAAATGTATGATTCTAACCCATACTCTGCAGTTTCCTTTTGCTCATGAGTGGGTTTTGGAATCGATCCAACCTGATAGATATTTTCTTCTTCGTTCCACTGCTCACTTTCCTTGACCTGATTCAATACGAGATCATACGCATACTTCATATCTGACTTGGCGGGCAGTTTAGCAAAACCTATGAGCACTTCAACAGGCCGTGTGAATGCTACATAAAGCAAGTTGAGATTATCTAAATATGCCTTTAATTTTTCTTCGTAATAGCGCTGCGCCCAGTAAGTATTCGCCAGGCCCTTGTTGTACTTCAATGGTATCACCGGCACTTTATTGAACGGCTCCACCCCTACATCTCCAGCACACCAGAGTATAGTATCCTTACTGGCATCATGATCAAATGTCCAGCTCATGAATGGCAAAATCACCACAGGAAATTCGAGTCCTTTGCTTTTATGAATGGTGAGAATTTTTACCGCATTGCTATCATCTGACACTTTGATGGATCGGCTTTTTCGTATCTCCTCCCACCACTCCAGGAAAGATGGAATATCACCTCGTTCGTTTTTGGCATAGTCCAACACCGCATCCTGAAAGCCTTGCAGGTAAGTAAACTCCTCTGGGATCTTATGCAGATCAAAAATCCGAATGAGACTTTCCACAAGTTCATACAATGGTAGCGTTTTCAAATAATCGCGCTGGTCAATGAAGTTCTTGGGTGCCAATTCTTCCCACCGATCAAAGCGCGCAAAAATTTCACTCTCTTTCAAGTCATTCTTGAGAATATAGCGATTGTATTCATATAACCATTCACTCAATACGATGGTATTCTTCTCATCATTGAGCCACTTAATTAAGGAAACAATGAAGCGCACCAAATGACTTGACGTGAGGTAGAGGGCTTCACTGCTGACTACTTCGTATCGTAGGTTGGGGTCAGCCTCAGGTGAATTTCGATAATCAATAAAGGCATCCGCTATCTTCTTTCCTTCACTAGCATATCGGGTCAACACAGCGATATCTCTGAGTTCATATCCTTGACGCTGTAGTTGCTCTACTTGTTCAATTGTCTTGCGTATGGACTGATCCACCCAGCCTTCTTCTGCATCACGCTCTTCTTTGATGAACTCAAAACGAATCATGCCATTTTCCTCAGTGCGATGCTCTGGAATTTGCTGTGCAACATCAGAGAACGTTTCGAACACTTCACCAATCTTCCCGAGAACCTCTTGGCGAATTCCATCATTGAGAATCTCAGAAGTCATGTTTTCAAAATGACCTCTTGACACTCCCATCATGTCCGTAAAGAACTGGTTATTGAACCGGACGATAGCAGGATCTGAACGCCAATTAGTACCGAGATTGTGTGGTTCTACATGATAATCTCCAATATCATCTTTGACACGATTTTGTAGCAACTCCCAATCACCACCTCGGAAACGGTAAATGGACTGCTTCACATCTCCCACCACCATACTGAAGTTTCCTTCATCCGTGGTGTTTTTCACCAATGGTTTGAAATTGTCCCATTGGAAGGCGGATGTATCCTGAAACTCATCGATCAGATAATGATTGTAAACCGAACCAACCTTTTCATAGATATATGGCGTTTCGCTATCATTGATAATTTGATGCAAAAAGTCTGGCAAATCGGCAATCAACATCACATCATTCTCATCTCGGTATTTGGTGAGGTACTTGTTGATCTCGGCAAGAATTCCGAATGCATAGAGGTATCGCTGCACTTCGATTACCGAATTGTATTTGATAAACTCCTGATCGATGTAGTTAATCAGACCGGCGTACAAAACCATGACCTTTTCTGTGAGAGCTACTTTTGCAGCATCCTTCTGATCCGCCTTAGTGAGCCATTTAGTCACATCGTCCATCGCTGCCCGACGTGTGTCAGAGATATCAAAATCAAGGTTCTCCAACTTTATAAACAATCCTGCAGGACCACTAGCCTTTCGGCTAAAGGAATCAATGGATAAGCCATTGTCTTCTATAAACTTTACAGCATCCCGACAAAGCTTCTTGACTTGATTCTCAAAGGGAAACCGTACCGCACTTAGCTCCTTTCGCAGATTGCCAAAGAAGTTCTTCTCCTCGCTAAGTTTTAAGATATCTGTGGAATACTGCTTGAACTCATCTTTCAAGATTTCCTTCGATAAAGCAGAAATGTCTTTTCTAAAATCCCAGCTTAACCCTTCCTCTACTTTATGTTCAGCGAATTCGGTCAGCCACTTACGAAGTTGCTTTTGTTTCTCCTCTCCAATCTCCAGCAATAATTCATCAATAACAAGCTGCAACACCTTATCCAAATCCAAATCAATTGTAAACGTACCTTGAAGTCCCATTTCCCGAGCAAAGGATCGGATAACTGCGTGAAAGAAACTGTCAATGGTCACAATACTAAATCGCCCATACTGATGAAGAATATCACTCAGCGCTTCATTGGCACGTTTTGTTAACTCTTTGTCGGAAATCCTTAAAGCCTCTCTTAATTCGGACCGACCAAGCCACCCTAGACGCTCAACACCTCCAAGTAACGACAGCTCAGGCCCGTCCCCAGCAACCTTGAGGGGTGACTCAACCCCTGACATTCTCCAGGCCTCTTCTGCGCTAGAGTGAGCTTTATGGG
>CAXEKM010000910.1:0-2453 GCA_963996645.1 uncultured Marinoscillum sp. | reverse complement strand
TAGATCAAATCATCTATGCTGCAAAATTTGGAGGAGCTACAGGTAACTTCAACGCACATTATGTAGCGTATCCAGACAATGACTGGCATGCATTCGGCAACAAATTCGTGAGTGAGAAACTTGGTCTTACAAGAAGTTTCCCAACTACGCAAATTGAGCATTATGATCAATTCGCTGCTTTATTTGATGTCATCAAAAGAATTAACACTATTCTTCTTGACTTCAGCAAAGACGTATGGCAATACGTAGCAATGAATTACTTCAAGCAGAAAATCAATCCTAACGAAGTTGGATCATCTGCCATGCCGCATAAAGTCAATCCTATCGATTTTGAAAATGCGGAAGGTAACTTAGGTATTGCCAATGCATTGTTCGAGCACTTAAGTGCTAAACTTCCTATCTCAAGACTTCAAAGAGACCTAACTGACTCGACGGTATTGAGAAATGTTGGTGTTCCTGTAGCTCATACTTTGTTGGCATTAACTTCTTTGAAGAAAGGTATTAATAAATTGGAAGTAAATGAGCAAGCAATAAGAAAAGACCTGGATGACAACTGGGCAGTTGCAGCTGAAGCTATTCAAACGATCTTAAGAAGGGAAGCTTATCCTAACCCATACGAAGCCCTTAAAGCTTTGACAAGAACTGGAGATAAAATCACCAAAGAAACGCTTCATACTTTCATCCAAGGATTGGATGTAAGTGCAAGTATCAAAGAAGAATTGATGCAAATCACTCCATTCAACTATACAGGAAAATAAAAGATCATTGGCAATTATGCCTTCTTGCCAGCAAGAAGGTATAATACTGCCATTCGTACAGCTACTCCATTCTCCACCTGATCAAGTATGATCGAGTGCTCAGAGTCAGCCACATCACTGGTAATCTCTACTCCCCTATTGATTGGACCTGGGTGCATAATCACAATCTCTTTGTTCAAAGACTGTAATAATTGCTTATTGATCCCATAGTAAAGTGAGTACTCTCTTAGAGATGGGAAGTATCTCATTTTCTGGCGCTCTAATTGGATTCGAAGCACATTGGCCACATCACACCATTCTAGCGCTTTGCGTATATCCAATTCCACTTTTACTCCAAGATCACCAATGTATTTAGGTAGTAGTGTTGCAGGGCCACAAACCATTACTTCTGCTCCGAGTTTTTGCAAGGCAAAGATGTTCGATAAAGCAACTCGTGAGTGCAAAATATCTCCAACTATCACGACTTTTTTACCAGCTACATCACCTAGCTTTTCACGAATAGAGAAGGTATCTAGTAAGGCTTGTGTAGGATGCTCATGAGTACCATCACCAGCATTGATGATGTTAGCATCTATGTGTTTTGCAAGGAAGTTTGGAGCACCGGGACTGCTATGGCGCATGACCACCATGTCCACTTTCATCGCAAGAATATTATTTACAGTATCTAGTAGTGTCTCCCCTTTCTTCACAGAAGAGGATGCAGATGAAAAATTGATCACATCTGCAGAAAGACGCTTTTCAGCCAATTCAAACGACAACCTGGTCCTGGTAGAATTTTCGAAAAACACATTCGCCACGGTAACATCCCGTAGTGAAGGCACTTTCTTAATTGGTCGGTTCAAAACATCTTTAAAATTGTCAGCTGTTTCGAAAATAAGCTGAATCTCCTCTGGAGAGAGGTTCTTAATTCCTAGGAGGTGTTTTGTTTTTAACTGACTCATTCAGCTTCGTTCATTAACCAAATATTGTCCTTCTTTCCTTGCTCCACCAACTCAACCAATACACGCTGAGATGGCATGGTATTAACTTTGCGACCTATATAGTCAGCAGCAACAGGTATATCTCTACTATACATCCTATCAATCAGCACCAGTAGCTCAACCTTTGCTGGTCTACCAAACATCGTCATGGCATCCAGTGCGGCCCTCACTGACCTTCCAGTATACAGTACATCATCGATTAAGATGACTTTTTTGTCTTCAATTAAGAATGGAACTTTAGTTTGATTAGGTGTGATCGGCTGATCTCTGCGTCTAAAATCGTCCCTATGAAAAGTAGTATCCAGATATCCAAGATTAATCTTAATGCCCAATACTTTTTCCAACTCTTTTCGGATTCTTTCTGCTAGATAAATACCTCTTGGTTGCATACCAAGAATAACAGTATTTTCGAAATCACCATGATTTTCAATGAGGTGTTGACACAATCGGCTGATTGTGATCTGGAGCAGCTTACTGTTGAACAGGAGACGTTTTTGCATGATCAGATTGGCGCAAATATAAAGGCATCTTCTCGAACCTCCTCAGGTGAGATTTATTTTTTTGATAGCTAATTTGTCTCCTCTTGAAGGTTATAGGTTATCTTATTGATATAGAAGACTCTTCTACTTGTTCTACCTCCTTCTCCCTGATCATTTTGAATGCGTTGCTCACCATAGGCATACATTACATTCCCATACCAGTTCTTTAAGCCTTC
>CAXEKM010000909.1:0-5552 GCA_963996645.1 uncultured Marinoscillum sp. | reverse complement strand
CCATTGTAATACCCCCAGATAGTAAAGCCCTGATGTCAGCGTGGAGAAGAAGATCACTGTAGGAAGTACCTTTAGAGCAAAAATAAAGCCCATATTTTCGGTATCCATCAGACTCCCAAAGAGGAAGTTTGACCCTTCATCAGCAAAGCTGAGCAATACAACAAACTTGTTACTTACCCAGCTAAAAGCAGATCTTACAAAACTGATTTGTGTGATCAACAGACCAAAAATTACTTGTAATCCAACCCCGGTTCCTACAAGTCTCCAATCGATGGAACGTCTGTTAAGTGAAAATGCAAATGCTACCCCAATGATGAATATGAGGCCAATTGCAGCCCTAAAAATGTCCATTAACTAACTTTAATTTCGCTTATTGATTTCGTCACGGATTTTGGCTGCTCTTTCATAATCCTCTTGTGCCAATGCATCATCAAGCATTTTATTCAATTGGTCGGAAGGCAGATCCTCCATTTTTTTAGCAACCGGTTCCGGTTTGCTAGATTCACTAGACTTTTGCTTCACATCTGTGATCTCCTCCTCTTCATCAGACAAAACAATACCTGCCTCTGTAAGAATGGCTTCATTGGTATAAATGTCGACATTGAATCGAAGACCTATTGCAATTGCATCAGAAGGCCTTGCGTCTATTTCAAAGGACTTTCCGTTGCTTTCACATATTATTTTTGCGAAGAATACTCCTTCCTTCAAGTCAGAGATATAAATCTCTTTAATATCGTATCCAAGATTGAATGCGAATGATTTAAAAAGATCATGAGTCATAGGTCTATTGGGAGTAATCTTCTCAATCTCAATGGCTATTGCCTGAGCTTCGAACATTCCAATAATAATAGGCAACCTCCTATTGGAGCCCACCTCTCCTAAGACAAGGGCAAAAGAGCCCGACTGTGACTGACTTGAAGAAAGTCCGAGTATTTCTAGTTTAATCTTATCTGCCATTAACCTTGCTGTGCTTTAATAGCTTCAGTTAGTTTAGGTACCACCTCAAATGCATCACCAACTACTCCATAGTCAGCTGCTTTAAAAAATGGTGCTTCAGGGTCTTTGTTGATTACTAAAATATATTTGGAAGAGTTTACTCCAGCTAAGTGCTGAATAGCTCCCGAAATCCCTACTGCAATGTATAAAGAAGGACTCACTTTAACACCCGTTTGTCCAACATGTTCGTGGTGAGGTCTCCAGTCCATGTCAGATACAGGCTTGCTACAGCCTGTTGCAGCGCCGATTGTCTTGGCTAACTCTTCGATCATGCCCCAGTTTTCAGGACCTTTCAGCCCTCTACCACCAGAAACAACCAAATCAGCCTCCGGTAAAAGAATTTCGCCAGTAGCCTTCTCTGTGTTGGTAACTTTTACTTTGAAATCCCCATCATTTTTTGTTGGAGCAAAAGCCTCAACTGATGCTGATCCACCGTCTTCTTTAATAGCTACAGCATTCTTTTTAAGACCTAATATTTTTTTATCTCCAGAAAGGGTATTGATCGCAAACGCCTTACCTGTATATATGCTACACTTCACTTTAAATCCAGCTGAGGTATCTGGCAAATCAACAACGTTGGTCGCTAATGATGCACCAGTTTTAATTGCAACTCTTGCTGAAACTGGATCACCAAGAGATGACTTAGCCAATACTAACAAGCTACTTCCTTCTTTATCCATCGCTTCAGCAATCGCTGATGCATAGGCCATAATATTTGGTTGTGCCAAAGAATCATCGGCAACATGAAGCACTTTATTCGCTCCTGCTGCTCCAATTTTATCAGCTTCACCATCAGTCATCGCTCCAAATACGATAGCAGTCACATCACTCTCTACTGATGATGCGTAACTAACTGCCTCAAGAGACGACTTCTTTATTAATCCTTCTTCTAATTCTACAAATGCTAATGCTGACATCTTACAATACTTTTGCTTCGTTCTTCAATAGGTTTACTAGTTCACCCAGGTTATCTGGATCGATGAGTTTTACATCACCTTTCGCTGGAGGCATTTCAAACACTTCCACTTTTACAGGTGATTCATCACCAGTCGGTTCTACTACGTTTAGGGGTTTTGTACGAGCAGACATAATTCCTCTCATATTAGGAATTTTCCATTCAGCGATTGGCTCCTGACATCCAGCAACAAATGGTAAATCAAGTTCCATGAACTCCTTACCACCTTCTATTTCTCTTTGAATTTTAGCAGTAGATCCCTCTACATCCAAAACCATCACTGGAGAAACAGATGGCAAGCCCATCAACTCACCTACCATACTGTGAACCTGACCTCCGTTGAAGTCAATTGACTCACGTCCCATCAAGATCAAATCATAAGATCCTTCTTGCGCAACTTTGGCAATTTGCTTTGCTACAAAGAATGCATCTGTTGGAAATGCATTTACACGGATAGCGTCATCAGCACCAATTGCCAATGCTTTTCTGATTGTTGGTTCAGTCTCAGCTTCACCTACATTCAATACCGTGATTGATCCACCATTTGCTTCTTTTAATTCAACAGCTCTGGCTAGCGCATAATCATCGTAGGGTCCGATGATGTATTGCACTCCAGTTTTGTCAAATTTGGTGTTGTTATCCGTAAAGGAAATCTTTGACGTTGTATCCGGAACGTGCGTTATACAAACAAGTATTTTCATAAAATTTATGGGAAAATATGGCTTATTAAATTTGCTTTCGAAGTTAGCTAAATATACACTAAATAAAAACCAGCAACATGAATCCAGATAGAGTAAAACAACTCGAAAAGTTTCTTCAGGAAGATCCTAGCGATGCTTTCTCTAAATATGCCCTTGCACTGGAATACCTCCACTCTAATAAACTGAAAACAGAAGAATTGTTTGATAATCTTCTGAAAAATCATCCAGAATATATCGGGACCTATTATCACGCTGCAGCATTGCATTCTGAATTAGGTAATCTAGAAAAAGCTGAAAGCATTTATATACAGGGAATAGAAAAAGCAAAAGAACTGAAAGAAGCACATGCACTCAGAGAGCTTCAAACTGCCTACACCAATTTTCAATTTGAGAATGATTAAATATTAAATTTCACCATATTATATTCTTACATATTAGATAATACAAACTATTATTTTGATTAATTCAATTTTTAACTAATATTGTATTATCAAATTCAAACATCTTCAAAAAGAAGTACACCTAAGTAAAATAATTGTATTTTTCCAATACTAAACATCCAATTAATCGTTTTTAGAACGTTTATATTGTAATTTTCCACCAACTTATAACCAACCTCTATCAACACAATGGAAAATTACACCTTATCGGGTGATGCATTTAGCAATGCAGACACCCTATGGATACTTATATCCGCTGCTCTCGTCTTTTTCATGCAAGCAGGTTTTAAAGTTTTGGAGACAGGTCTTGTCAAATCTGAACACCGCTCTGGTATTGGCATCAAAAACCTTATGGACTGGGTCGCAGGAAGTCTGGCTTTTTTCACCATCGGTTTCGGACTTATGTTTGGTCAAAGCATGGACGGTCTCATTGGAACCAGCATGTTTTTCGGATCTGATATTGAACCAGGTTACAACATGGTTTTCTTTATTTTTCAATTAGCTTTTGCTGGTACAGCATTAACTATTGTATCTGGAGCCATGTCAGGAAGAACAGCTCTTGCTCCATACTTTGTAGCTTCGCTTTTTACCGCTATTATTGTTTACCCGGTATTTGGTCACTGGGCTTGGGGAAACCTCTTAATAGAAGATAACAAACCCTGGTTAGCATCTCTTGGCTTCATGGATTTTGCAGGCTCTACTGTCGTTCACTCAGTTGGAGCCTGGGTAGGACTTGTTGGCATTTGGCTAGTTGGCCCTCGCCTTGGCAGATACAATGCTGTTGGAAAAATACAACCTGTAAAAGCTTCTGATTATGCCTATAGTATTTTAGGACTCATGATATTATGGCTTGGATGGTGGGGATTTAATGGTGGCAGTACACTTGCTTTTAACGTAGATGTACCGTTAATCATTCTAAACACCAATCTAGCTGCTGCAGCGGCTTGTTTCAGCGCTTACTTACACGCCAAATTCGCTCAAAAAAATGCAGATCTCATAGAAAAAGTAATCGGAGGATCGCTTACTGGATTGGTAGCTATTACAGCTTGCTGTAATGTAGTATCCCCTATGAATAGCATTTTCATAGGTCTTCTCGCTGGATTGATTCACAATTATGCATTTGTCTTCATTTCTGAAAAGCTTAAACTAGATGACCCAGTTGGAGCTATTCCAGTACATGGCTTTGGAGGTGTTTTTGGCACTTTATGTGTTGCTCTATTTGGTAAAGAAGAGCTTTTAAACCATTCTAGATGGGAACAGCTTGGCATTCAGGGATTGGGGATAGTCGTATGCATGGCTTTCACAATTAGCGTCTCTTTCATCATTTTCTATTTTGTAAAGTTCACAATAGGATTAAGACTATCTCCCGTAGAAGAAAAAACAGGATCAGTTTTTGGAATGATGGAAGACCTTACCACTCCTACACTGGAACCAGAATTGGCAGTTAGCCAAGTTTCGGTAAGAATGGGAGAAAGCTCTTACAACTTATTCAAAGTGAATGAATACCTCAATCTCCCAAGAGAAACAAGAGTAAGTCTGATTAGAAATGAGAGCGTTCAGTATCTGGATGATTCCGGAAATGAAGTACCCACATTAGCCGCTGTAAGATACCTTTCTGGCGTCATCGAAGAACAACGAAATACCAATAACAATCATGAAGATCTTGTAGAATTAACACTGTTTAAAGAACGAGAAAATGTCATTGGAAGTCTCCAGGATATCCTGTTAGGTGAAGATCACACCATCATTAGCGTATTTCCCAATTCATTTGTTTTACTGGAACCTAAAGGCAAAGTATCAGGTGACTTCTACTGGCATGGAAAAGAAAAAGGGTATAGCATAGCTGTAGCAGCATCATGCAGCAATCCAAACATCTCCAATGCCTTTATTTCCGCATTAGCGATCTCTCAATTAAATGAGATTGTTGGAATGAAAAAGATCTTGCCGCCAGAGAAAATCTTAACTCTGCTAGACGAAAAAATAACATTGGCACTACAAACAAGTGGAAACACTTCCTCTCAAGATGGTCTTGACATTGGAGTACTTGTTGTAGACAATAACAAAAGAATAGGTTACTACGCAGGTTCAGGCCCTGCCATTAAATTATACCATAAGAAATTAGATGAAAAATTAGTCGAATTCAATGGGATTGAATCACCTTTAGGAATAGGCACCAAGCAATTCGAAAGAGCAAAAATAGATTTCTCTAAAGGTGACGCGTTCTATCTATGTTCTGATGGGTTTGCTAATCAATTGAATGAGAATGGTAGTAGATACTCAGAACCTGCTTTCAAAGAATTCCTGGGTCATCATACTATGAGATCAGTTCAAGATCAAAAAATGTCTATTGGTGAAGAGTTTGCCGCCTGGAAAGGAAAAGCACCTCAATCAGATGATATACTAATCATTGGCATAAAGCCTTAACCAATATATCCTACCTCTTACTCCCAAGAGGTAGGT
>CAXEKM010000908.1:0-2228 GCA_963996645.1 uncultured Marinoscillum sp. | reverse complement strand
TAAACTGATTGGTTTAAAGGATTGGTTGCTCGATCATCAGCACGAGCTACATCAAGCTGAAAACCTTGATTTGAAGAAACCCGAAGATGAAGTTAATGTTACGGAATTGTATCCTCTGATAGCTGAAGCTCGTCATGCCATTTCCCATTTGGATGAGTGGACTACTCCACAGCCTATCAGATCCAGCATGACATTTTTCGGTACACGTGCTTTTGTGCATTATGAACCTAAAGGCACGGCGTTGATCATTTCTCCTTGGAATTATCCATTGCTGTTGTCAATTGGTCCAATGATTTCAGCAATAGCTGCTGGCAATACAGTGATTCTTAAACCCTCTGAGTTTACTCCTTCTACCAATAAAGTGATCTTAAAGATGGTTCATGACCTTTTCGATCATAATGAAATACAAGTTATTGAAGGGGAAGCGGAAGTCTCGGCAAGTTTGCTGGAACTACCATTTGATCATATCTTCTTTACGGGCAGTCCACAGGTTGGCAAAATAGTAATGACTGCTGCTGCAAAGCATTTGACTTCTGTAACCTTAGAGTTAGGAGGAAAATCTCCGACGATTATTGATGAAACGGCAAACATTAAAGATGCTGCGGCTAAACTTAGCTGGGCCAAATGGACCAATGCTGGCCAGACATGTGTAGCTCCTGACTATTTATTTATTCACGAAAGTAAGAAAGAGGCATTCATTAGTGCTTATAAAGATGCTACTTCCAGGATGTATGGAGATAAGCAGAATTATACTTCCATCATCAATGAAAAGCACTATCAGCGAATAGATGAAACACTTCAAGATGCTTTTAACAAAGGAGCAAACGTAATTTTAAGTGGTAATAATTCACCAGAAGAGTTAGACATTCAACCAGTGGTGATTGACAATGTGACTGACGACATGCGTGTAATGAAAGAGGAAATATTTGGGCCTGTGTTACCAATAATGACCTATCAAAGTCTCGATGAGGTTATTGATTATATCAACGCCAGACCTAAACCTCTTGCATTGTACCTGTATTCAAAAGATAAAAAGAATAAAAAGAGAATACTACAAGAAACCAGTTCAGGGGCACTAGTATACAACGATAGTGTGCTTCATTTTGGACATCCACATTTGCCTGCTGGTGGAGTGAACAATAGTGGGATTGGTAAAGCCCATGGCCATGCTGGCTTTTTGGCTTTCAGTCATGACAAGTCGGTGCTTTCTCAGCAAATTGGACTCACCGTAGCCAGTACGGTCCGGCCACCATATTCTAAGCTTAAAAAGAAGCTTATTCAGTTCATGCTAAAGTACTTATAGTGCATTATTTTAGCATTGCTATGAAAAATATACTTCTACCAGTTATTATTCTTGTTGTATTGGCAAGTTGTTCTTCGTCCAAGGAAGAGTACGCTGCAGTTTGGGAAACCAGTCCGGCTTCTTTTGCTGGAGTGAAAGATGTCTCGGATTTCACCATGAATGGAAAGTTCATTTTTGATGGAGATGAGGTGATATTCAGGCGTATGGGTTTGATGGTTGTGTTTTCAGTAAGGACACATTGGACCACACCTTGAAATGGAAAATCAGTAATGACTCATTGATTACCTATAATGATGAAGATACTCCCGGTATGGTGTACACCATTATGGATACAACAGATAATCTGATTCATCTGCAGTTGATGGAGGACATTTTTCTTACACTGGAAAAGTAAACTACAGTTTATCGATGTTCTTGAGATAGTGATCTGCTTGCTGGAGTAGCTCAGTTTTTTTGTCTCTATCCATTTTGTCCCAGGTACGATACATCATTCCTATACGTGGGTTCTTTTCAAAAGTATCTCGATGTTGGTCGTAAAAATTCCAATAAAGTGAATTGAATGGACAGGCCTTATCACCCGTCTTTTTGCTTTTACTATAGTGACACGTTTTGCAGTAGTCACTCATTTTGTCAATGTAGTTAGCTGAAGAAACATATGGTTTCGTACCTACGATGCCCCCATCTGCAAACTGACTCATGCCACGGGTATTGGTAATCTCTACCCACTCAATGGCATCAATGTAAATTCCCAAATACCATTCGTCTACTTCGTCAGGATCTATGCCAGCAAGGAATGCGAAGTTTCCAGTAATCATCAATCGCTGAATGTGATGCGCATACGCATAATCTAAAGATTGCTTAATGGCATGATGCAGGCAATTCATCTTGGTTTCACCATCCCAAAACCAGGAAGGAAGTTTGCGAG
>CAXEKM010000907.1:0-4264 GCA_963996645.1 uncultured Marinoscillum sp. | reverse complement strand
GTAAGAACCCCGTTTTGATGAGTGAATAATAGACAAAGTTCATGATACCATGTTCTTTGGCAATCTGGTACAATGTCAGGCTTTCATCTATTTTCACCACGCCCATTTGGCCGCCAGGGAAGTTGGCGATCAACATCCCAAAAGCAATTGGCACCAACAGCAGTGGCTCGTATTGTTTCTTTATTCCCAGATAAAGCAGGAAGAAAGCAATCAGGAGCATCAGCAAAATCTGTGGGTGATCGATGATGTCCTGGATGGCAGTCATCCGGTACAGTTTCTCAAAAAGATCCATCGTCTTAGTTCAATTTGAATAGCACATCATCATCAAATACATCGTCACCCTCAGCCACCAGCACGTCTACTACCGTACCTTCCTGGTCGGCTTTCACGGCATTGGTCACCTTCATGGCTTCAATGTAACAGACGATATCTCCCTTTTTCACCACATCGCCAATCTTCAGTGGCTTCTCTCCAGCCTCCTTCGTCAGATAGATCTTTCCTTCCAATGGAGCGGTAATGGATTTGGCCGAGCCATTGAGATGAACTTGTGGCTGTGGAGTGGCTTCCTTCACCTCCTCCTTAGCAGATGTTGTAGACTCTCCATAGCTCACAGACACTTTGTAAACCTGACCATTCACGGTGATGTCCATATCTTTTGGCTGAGCAACAGCAGCAGGGGCAGCTGCCACAGGAGCCGCAGGTGTTTCTGCTACTTCAGGAGCTTTTCGTTTGGCGATATCCGCTTCAAAGTCCGCTTTGGCTTTGCCTGATTTGTAAGCTTCATATTGCTGAGGGTGCATGGCATACTCAAACAACTCTTCGTCATCCTCTCCAGTATCCCATCCATTTTCTTTCATTTTACCACGGAACTCCTCCAATGCATCCGGCTGCAAGTCTTGTGGATCGCCAGTAAAGAACTCTCTACCTTGTTCCGCAGCTAGTTTCTTCAAATCCTCGGCCACTTCACCCGGTACATTTCCAGACTTACCTAGCAGCATGTCCCAGGTATTGTCATCCAGCAACGACCAGCGTTCCTTGCCTTTTTCCATCTGCATCACGTTCACCAACGCCGCATTTTTCACATACTGGCTATATGGTGTTACAAGTGGCGGATAGCCCATTTTCGGCCAGATCTCCTGTACCTCATCAAAGAGCTTAATCAATAAGTCGTCTTGCGTAATTTGAGGTTGATTGTTTTTCTCTTTGTACTTGTTCAGACTCTTCAGATTGTTTTCCAAATCGGCCATCAACGAGCCCATCATACCACCTGGCAAGCCCGGACCGATCAATAAGGCATTCATCATCCTGTTTTTAGGACTGATGTAGTAGCCCAAAAAGTCATCGATAAACTCTTGAGTGAGCGAACGCACCTGCATGTAAGCCTTCATGTTGATATCTGGCAAGCTAAACCCTGCATCTTTGAGCATTTCATGCACCGTGATCAAATCCGCATGCGCTGTACCATATGAAAGTGGCTCCATGGCCACATCAATGAAGTCGGCCCCATTTCTAGCCGCTTCCAAACTTGAGGTCACCGAGAAACCTGGTCCAGCATGACCGTGATAAGTCACCGGAATGTCTTTGTTGATCGCCTTGATGCCTGCCACTAGCTTACCCATGGAGGCTGGGCGTCCAATACCAGCCATGTCTTTGATACAGATCTCCTCGGCACCCATGCCAATGAGCTCTTCAGCCATTTTAAGGTAATAATCTACGGTATGCAGCTCCGAGTGTGTGATACACAAACACGTTTGAGCAATCATGCCACCCTCCTTGGCATAGTCAATGGAGAGTTTGAGGTTTTTAATGTCATTGAGTCCATCAAACGAGCGTGCAATGTCCGTTCCTTGCTTTTTCTTCAAGGCAAACATCAACTTACGCACATCACGAGGCACCGGATACATTCTTAATCCATTCAAACCACGCTCCAGCATGTGTGTTTGGATGCCTACATCGTTGAAAGGCTGTGTCCACGCTCTTACTGCTTTGTTGGGGTTTTCTCCGTAGAGCAAATTGATTTGTTCGAAACCACCACCGTTGGTTTCTACGCGTTTGAAGCACCCCATTTCTATGATGGGTTCAGCCACACGAACTAGCTGATCTACTCGAGGCATGTATTTACCTGAAGATTGCCACATGTCACGATATACAAGACTTAAGCCGATTTCCTTACCCATGACTTTTTAATTTTTTGGTTCAATTTTAGTAATCCGACCCTGTCCCTGGGTAACTATTTCCACAGCTGCAGTAATGGCAGCAATCACGCCAGGATCATCCTTGCCAGACGGGGGAGTGTCCTCATCCGAACTTAGATTGTTGACAATGCGAATCAGAAGATTTCCTGTGAGTACTACCAGTAGGAGAACGACAAAAACGGTAATCATACCGATGCCCAGTAGTGTAAGAGCTGTTGATAGTTGGTCCATTTTTCGGGTTGTTGAGACTTTAAGTTAATGAATCCCATTGGACAAGACGCCTAAACAAAGCTGAAAAAGTCTATGGACTCAGCGAATAACCTCGGTCATAGGTGTTGATGACTTTGGTCAAAACGGTAGCAAATGAAAGACATGAGAGGTTAGGTGCTAAAAGTGAAGTCTGGATGTTTGAGGCTTCGGAAAGCCTGTAGAAGGCACAAACGCAGATGTTTGGGCATTCCGCAGGTGTGCAGACCCTGTAACATACATGTTTGGACCTTCCGCAAGTTGCGGAACGGTGAAAACTCCAGTTTTGGGGCTTCCGCACATGTGCGGAGACCAGAAACATGCAAGAGTCAGTGTCTATCTTCTATTTGGGACGCCCAGCCGCACTTCCCGGCAAAGCCGGTATTACGCCAGTCCGGCACTAGCGGGTCTGGCGCCTCCTCCGCATCTAGTGGTAGTATGTTTTGAGTGTTCTGGAAGGTCACTTATGAAAACCAGAGACTGCAGACACACCTATAGCATCAATAACTTATTCATTGATTATCTTTATCACGTGAAGACGAAAGAAGAAATCATTGATCAATTAAAAGCCCTAAAGGAAGGATTGCAAAAGTCTTATCCAATAGCTTCTATTTCACTCTTTGGTTCTTTTGCAAGATCCGAACAAACTCCAGATAGCGATATAGATATCCTTGTCGAGTTTGATGGTAAAGTAGGGGCTAAGTTCATTGATCTGGCTAATGAGGTAGAAACGTCCCTTGGCCAAAAAGTAGATTTGGTATCTAAGAGAGGTATCAAACCGCACTATCTCCAATCAATAGAGCCTGACTTAATTTATGTCTAAGAGAGACAGTCTGTTGCTTATCTTAGACATGCTTGAAGCATTGAAGGATAATTAATCCAACCACATCAGGAGACACTCCCATTCATCTTCACTTTCAAGCCTGAGATCCAACCTTCCTTTTTAAGACCGGGTCGCTCCAACTTGAAAGAACATTAGAAAAATCCGTTATTTTACATCTATCTCGTCTACAGCCAGTGATAGAAAACTAATGAAGATTCAAAGCGTTCTAATTTTCTCTGTTCTACTTCTACTTTCCAGGATAAGTACGGCACAGATTTCATTAGATAAACCCACCGAAATAACTATTACCAATTATTCAAGTTCAGACTCACTTCCAATACACATAGAGGGATACATTCCATTATCCAATGCATTTTATTCTGAAGACACCATCATTGCATCAAATTCCAGTGTCAGTTATCAACTCAACTGGCCATACCTATCTAAAATGCTGATTGAGATCAATGGAGAAAAAAGATTTATTCATGTAATTCCGGAAATACCGCTTTTGATTTTCATCAACTCAAAAGGAGAATGGAATTTCCCAATGTATGGTACTGGATATGCTGACTATTCCGCACACATTATGGATGGTCTGAATAGATTGGACCCACTATACTTCGCCAAATTTGAGAACATTTTAGCTCACCCAATTTGGACCTATGAGCAAAACGTCTTTTTGTCTGACAGTCTAGAACTCGACCTTCGTCGTGCACCAATTAGTGAACGTCAGGAAATTCGAAAGAATATTGTGGAAACTTATGACTTCAAGGACACGAGTCTATTTCTACATCCTGCATATCGTAATCTCCTGAACGCATACTTTTTTTCCACTTATGATGAGGTAATGTCTGATACCATCTCTAATTATGGATCGCTATCCTATTTTGAAAAAGAAAAAGCCAGAGAAGCCTATTACAGTCAAAAGCATCAAAAATCGAATTGGGACAATGTTCCACTTAATGAATACCTGGATCAAACGAATGCTATTTACTGGACT
>CAXEKM010000906.1:0-3495 GCA_963996645.1 uncultured Marinoscillum sp. | reverse complement strand
TAAGATCATCAAGAAAGCAGCGGATGATGTTCTAGAAAAATTAGGTGTAAACGATCCAGTATTGGATATCGCTAAAGGTCTTGAAAAAGAAGCCTTAGAAGATCAGTACTTCGTAGAAAGAAGCCTCTACCCTAACGTAGACTTCTATTCTGGTATCATTTACAGAGCATTGGGTATTCCAGCTGAGATGTTCACCGTAATGTTCGCATTAGGTCGTCTACCAGGATGGATTGCACAGTGGAAAGAAATGAGAGAGAACAAAGAGCCAATCGGAAGACCAAGACAGGTTTACATCGGTGAAAACGAAAGAGATTACGTTGCTATGGGCAACAGATAATCACTTCTCTAACAGATAAAAGAAAAGCAACTCAGAAATGGGTTGCTTTTTTTATGCCCCTAGCCAAGAAAACAAATTACTAGATCTCTAATTGTCTTTGTTATAGGTTTTTATCGCCTGCAAAAGCTTTTCTTCTTTACTCATATTAATAAAGCTAGGTATTGCGATTCCGATAGCTCCAACAATAAGGAAGGGTGAAAACTTAATATCAGCATCGTATGGTGGAGGCCCTTCTTGTTTATTTAACGCAGCTGTATGAGCAATCCCTGCTAGTATTAATGCTGCTGATCCCACATAAATACCTATGTTGGTATTTTTCATTTTTCTAACTTTTTCTAACTGGAGCATGCTAGCCTCATGGTTCTTTAAATCACGCTTCAGGTTTTCGTAGTTCATTTCTTTAAACTGATAGCCTTTCTCGTAATAAGACATTTTTATTGCTCTGCTGTATCCTCCTGTATACATTCCATTTGGCCCCATCATTCCTGGTGAATAAGACCATTCAGTTGCTGAATACGTGTTAATTTTTCCTTCAATATTTCGTTTAAACCAAACATCTCCTCTCATGCTGATATTCTTTTTAAGGTAATACCCTGACTCTCTTTGGTAAAACTTGATATCCGACAATAAATACTTCATAGAATCATCTAAAAGCAAATAATCTTTACCTATTAACTTATCAATGAATTCAAGCTTATTGCCATAAACAGTCTCGCCAGAATTCAATCCAACGTAAAATGGCTTACCTTCTTGAGCTTGTACTCCAAAGAAAAAAAACAATAAAACTGGAAGGGTGATTATACTTTTCCCCTTTGTCGAAATTATTGAAAACATGTTAATCATTATGGTTATTAAGTGTCGGCCATCTGATTCATTAATCATAAAAATGACCATTAGTTAATTATGTAAATTGATTACAATAGTACATATTCAATGCTAAAAAATTTCAACAAGCCAATCATTTCTATCCAACACTGGTCAACTCTCCCATCTTCACCTGCTGATATACATCTTCGTTGATCGGGTAATCCCAACAGCCCATCCGATGATATAGCTTTCCACCAAAACCTTTCTTAAATAAATGAACTCCATACAATGGATGAGAAGGTATCAGACCTGGAGCACATCCAAACATATCATACTCCACACAACCATGCGCTTTGGATAACTTAATTGCTTCCCATTGTAAGGCATAACTCGCCATTAATTGCTTATTTGACCTGGAAGATGCTCCAAAAAGATAAGTCCCTCTTTTAGCGGATAAGACCAATATCATTGCGGCCAGCAACTCCCCATTTTGCTCTGCTATGAGCAACCTGGAGTTCACTCCTTGAGCATCTCCATCTTCTAACACATGAGCAAAGTAATCTTTGCCCAAAATCTCCAAATTATTTCTTAAAGCAGTTTCTTCGAACAACGAATACCAGTCATCCAACCGATCTTTTCCAAATGCTGTAACCTCAATTCCCTTTTTCCTGGCCTTGCGAATATTGTACCGTGTATTATACCTCATGTTATACAATAAATCTTGTTCTGAACAAGTTAGATCAATAAAAAAGGTGCTTTTTGGCAAGGCGTCCTGTGCACTTTTTCGGAGATTCCATTTATCTGTATTAAAATTAACTCAAAATTCTTGCGAATGCGTACTTGGCCAGGCTATTAGTTCTCCTTCCTCATTCACCAATTCCTCATCTTCCGACCATTGATTCCTCCACATGAGATCATAGCGAATGTGAGTACAAGATTGTGGAAGATGATCTTTTAATTGTTCAGAAAGATGCTCTAAAAATATTCCTTGAGCCTCTATATCAGGTTCTATTTTGGGACCATAAGGTACGTAAGCGTATGAATGTTCCTCACTTACCTGATCTATGAGCACAATTAGGTCATCTTTATGATGTTTCGTCTCGTCACCAGATGGTTTAATTACATTTTCCGGCACTGACACTTCAAAACCCTTTGGTTTGAACCCTTGCTTACTCTTAACAGATGCCCAATAGGATGATTGGGTTAGGATATTGGTGGTTTCGATAGCTTCTAGCGCCTTGGTTTTTACCTTGATCATTAGAGTCTATTTTTTCCAGCCGCAAAGTTAGAAAGCACGCTAATTCTAGACAAAGACTGATCGAAATTAGCAGTGAATCGGCATTTTTACTGTTAAATAAAAAAAGCAACCCCTATGAGGTTGCTCTTCGCTTAACAACACTCAGCTAGCCACCTTGTCAGTCAATAGCTGAAATGTGCGCATGAAAGGCTTTATTAAACTCCTGTGGTTTCTCAATATGTGAAGCATGTCCTGCATCTTGAATCACCACTTCCTGGTAGGCACCCCCATTTTCTTCATATGTAGATAAAACTGCTCTTGTCTGACCGAGCATAGGCTGAGGAGCTGCAGCATCCTCTCCCGGCCATCCAGGTATATAATTGAGTTTACCTAATGTTGCTAAATCAAATAATGATTCATCTCCTACGATCATGTCATCACTTCCATGAACCCAAAGTACCGGTGGCTTAACATCAAGCTTAACTAAGCTATCTACATCTGAAATCACATATTTAGGAGATAGGGCATTAATTGGACCATATTTTCCAGGCCCCACATTTGGCCAAAACTCTGAAGTGGAAAAATCTCCTGGATATTTCTGATCGCCTGTTCTTTCCATTAAAGAAGCAGTTAAAAAGTCCTCTTCTCTCGCAGCTCTAAATCCTGCTTTGTAGTAATAGGTATTGATTATGTTACGTGGCGAATTTTGCGTGCTATCTGTACGGTCACTTGCGGATATAGCTGCTATGAACTGCGGATTGACCGTACCACCACCAGAACCCGTAAAGTCGTCGTTATTTGGTATTCCTTCCAACCCATGGGTACCTCCAAAACCATATGGTGATACCGGGGAAACTAAAGTTACAGACAATACTTTTTCTGGGTGATCAACTAAATAGGCGTAACAAACTCCACCTCCCATTGACCAACCAACAATATGTGCCTGATCAATATTCATTGCTTCAAACAACGCATCCAGATCATCTGCCCAATCATGAGCTCCTCTGGTAGCATCTATCAGCTTATCTTCGGTCCAACCATACCCTCTAAGATCTGGAGCAATAGCTCTATAGCCTTCAGGCAAGGTGGTCATTATTTCTTCCCAATAAGTGGC
>CAXEKM010000905.1:0-9110 GCA_963996645.1 uncultured Marinoscillum sp. | reverse complement strand
CAGAGATGCGGGTCATCCGATACCGGACTCCCCTCTACATCGGTATTGGAAGCCTCCGCAGGACTTTCGATCGGTTCAGCAAAAGCGGCCCACGGAAGGACCAGCAGAAAAATAGAGAGCAAGGTTCGCATCAATTCTCCCGACGTCGTGTACGTCAAGTCGTGACCCGGGACGATCGCGGACCCGCCCGAACCGCCCAACCATCGACCCGCCATCCGACGATTATTTAAAAACAGTCATCATTAAGGCAATTCATAGACCTTGTTTTTGAGAATGATCTCGACACACTACCTGTTTATATGCTCCCTTTTACTTAATTAAGGGAGACTTTTGAGTTTCTTTAATTTCTAATCACTGTACCTGTCACCCAATAGACTTCCGAATGCCCATCCGCAAAGTTTCGGCTTGCCAAAGCAATGATCGTATTAGCATCCAATGCACAGACGGAGTTGAAAAATGCACCTTCATTGACTGGTAGATCTGGAAATGGGTATGACACATTTCCAAAATCTTTCGCCTCTTCGTTCCCAATAAGTACATACATGGTATTTTTCATCCAGTCACTTCCGATATCTCTTCCACCTGTATCGTGAAGAGACAAAATAGTTTCCCCAGTTGGAAGCTGAATCAGATATGGGCCTCCACCAAAATTGACAAGCGTCTTAGGGGCTGCTAACCATCTACCTTCAGGCACTTCAAATCGATTCATCAAACTAGAATGCACCACCCATGGACCATTGGAATTCCCTATTGATTCAATGGCAAAGGCAATACCTTTTTTATCACGAAGGACCACTGGAACAGGCATTCCATCACGCATAGAAGAGGTGTAGGCTACGGTTTTTGGATTGTCCCAAGAAAGTCCGTCATTGTCAGATATGACCATTAAGATTTCTTGTTCTATTTGATCAGCCACTTGCCACCATCTAGCTTCACTAGAGTAGAAAAGCATCACTTCTCCACTCGGATGCTGCACCATTGCTGGCTCCCAGGATCTTCCATAGGCGACAATGCGAGGCCTGGACCAGGTTAGTCCCCGATCATCACTTTGCATGATCTGGATATTATCATGTTGGTTATCATCTGGTCGACCTCTTCCTGTGAAAGCCATCAAAATCACTCCGCTTCTAAGCTCTAAAAACTCAGGATTTGCAAAGCCCCAATAGTCTGGATCATTGTCCTCCATCAGAACCTCAGCCTCTGACCAGGATTCTCCTAGATCAAAACTCTTTCGGAGATAAATATTGTCCCATGAATTGTTTTCATCGCCTCCATGGTATGCCATCAGGAGTGTATCTCCACCCAGACGGATCATTCTTGGATAGGCAGCATTGTATACTTCGTGAGAAACCTTTTTTGGAGTACCCCACTCGATATGATCTATTGGGTTAGCAGCTACGGAATGCTCAATAACCCACTGAGTGGTATCCTCAGGCTCCTCTACTTCAGGCTCTTTTGGTGTAGGGTCATCCTTACCGGCAGAACAGGCAAGAAACGACCCTACGATTACCAAAATTGGAATGAAGGTTTTTATGAATCGAATAACTGGTTCTATCATAGTTCTTCTAAGTTTATTTGAAATAGGCTTCTGTACGACCTACTGTCAAGAGTTCCCATAAGGAAGCTACCGTCCAGCCTGGAGCGAATATGTCGTTGTAGAATCCTTTACCGAACTTGCCATAATCCCATTGTGTGTGCTGAACTACCTCTGGATAATATCCAACCTTACCAATATTGACCATATGGCCTTCATAAGGAAGTAATTGCGAGCGCATTGATGTACGGATCACATCTGCAAAAGCACTAAAACGAGGCTCTTGAGTTTCTTCAGCTAACCAATCCAGTATTTCATCAAATTCAAAAATGTACACATCGATGTGGTTGTTCTCTACGGAGACATTTCCCCATCCACGAGTCTTCATATCGATATCGCCCAACATTTGCCCCTGAGCAAAAGGAACGTCCCAGGTGTAGTACCATGACAGAGCAAAATAAGATGCCTTCTTAGCCAATTGAATGTACTTTACTTTTTCTTTACCTTTCGTAACCTGAGCTAGATAGTATAAGGATGTAGCCACGTAAAGTGAAGCTTCTTTATCCTCACAGTTGGCATCTAATGTTGATGAGAAATAGTCGGCTTTGTTGATCAGTTCTGTCTCCTGGTAATCCCCCACCTTTCTAGCCATTTCCAAATACTTTTTATCTCCAAAGTATTCGTAAGCCATCACCAATGGAGGAACTACACATGACGAACTTCCTCCACTAGCATCTTTCACTACCAAATTATCATCGAATTTTCGAGGGAAGCTTCCATCAGCCTTTTGCAGCTTCACGAACAGATCGAACATGCTTTTTACCGTGGTTTCCCACTCTGGATGTTTTCTACCAGCACTCTTTTCGTAATTCAAGTAAAACAAAGCCGCATACAAGCCCTCAGATTGTCTTCTGATAGAAAACACATCTGTTTCCCAATTGTGATTTTCTTCTATACGTTCTCTGAAAAGGCCGCCTTTAGTAAATCCATGAGCTAAATAACTATCCCAAATCTCCTGAGACATATCAATCAACTGTTGATCGTTTTGCTCATAGCCAAACTCCAGTGAATTGAAGGCATTCAGCAATACTCTACCCACAAAACCAACTTCCAACAATGGAAGCACTTCACACTTTTCAGTAGATAAGTGCACCCCCGAATAACCTTTCAATCCGTCTGAATTGGTCACAAATGATTGCTTCCAGAACTGAGAAAGAGTTTTCTTGATATCTTCATCAGTAAAGTCATCCGAATCCACATTTGATGGACTCTTAACATCAAATGAAGTATTCCACGATTGTGCTACGAAATCAGAAAAGTCCTTCGAATCATACGATCGAATTAAGTATTTGTAGGTAACCGTCTCACCAGCATTCAATTTAATGAATGAAGTTACCGGCTCACCCAACGTGAGTTTTCTGTAATAAGAATGTGGTGCTTCTTTGTATGGAATAGCAAATGTTAGAGCTACTTTGTTAGACGTCTCTTGAAAACCGATCGCGCCTAGATTCGTTGGCCCGCTTAGGATCACTTCTCCTTGATTCAATGGTGCAAGTGCCACTTCGTCTATCTGATCAAAACGAACCAGGTTTACACCTTTACCTGAAGTCTCATTGTATGCACCAGCTAATGGTGTACTCAAACGGTCTTCTCGAACGATCCAACTTTTGCTCACTCTGGCATTTGGTGCTTTATCTGGAGAGCGTAAGTTTTTTCTGTACCAAAATCCAGGAAGGTAAAACTGAGTCTGCTCGTAGTTAAACCCATTCAAATCGATTGATCCACTAAGATTTATGTAAGCATCCTGATTGGCTCGCACAGTGATGGTCAGCTCATTGGAACCTGATACGTTCACCATTTTCTGAGTGATGTTAACTGGTGCATTATTCAATGCTAAATCACCTTCAGCACCTTGCACTGCATACTGCTGAGCAGGATTTCCTGGTGATTTTACTGACAAAACATAATTTACAGGGTAGATCTGAGCTTGCGTTATTGCCATGCAACTGATCAACAAACTTGATAGTATAATTTTTTTCATTAGTGTTTTATTCAATTCTTGCTTAAGATCGATTGTCTTTCTAAGATTCGATGTGTCTAGGCAATTACTATTACCTTACCCATTGTTAGCACTTTTAATATTCTCCAGAAGGTTTAGTCAGTTTTTCATAAAGTGGATGAGGTACACCAAAATCAGGGTTTCCATTTTCATCCCAGTTAAAAGGCTGGATTCTAATTGACCGGTTGCCGCCACACCCCTGACCTGGCTGTGGGTTTGCATGATAAATTATCCAATCTTCGGTACCATCTTTCGACGTGAAAAAGCTATTATGTCCTGGACCGTAAGCATTTCCTGTAGTGTTTTGACTAAAAACAGGGTCTTCGGTTTTAGTCCAAGAATCCGGATTCATCAAATTTGCATCCGCATCCGCAGTAAGTAAGCCTAGCACATAACCATCTGTCCAACAGCCTCCTGCAGAATAAACGATAAAGATTTTATCGTCATGCTTCAATATTTGAGGGCCTTCTGTCACTGTTGGGTTTACTCCGTTGGTCTCCCAGCTATACTCTGGCAAAGTCAGCATTACACGCTCACCAACTGGCGTCATTGCATCGTCCATCTTACAGATATAAATATCCTGACGTCCATTGACATCACCTTCCCAGCCTGACCATAGATAATACAATTGGTCGTTGTGTTCGAAAATCGTTCCATCTATGGCCCACTTATCATCTGGAAGCATTAATTGTCCCATGTCCTCCCAAACACCTACCTCAGGGTCTTCATTTTCATTTCGAACTACGAACATTCGATGGTTCTGGTTCTCACCTCCATCTGCCGCATAGTAGATATACCATACCCCATCAATCTGATGTATCTCCGGGGCCCATATGTTTTTAGAATTTGGCCCAGTGGATGGTGGTGTCCAAACAACTCTAGAGTATGCATCGCTTAAGTCAGACATCACATCACTTTTGTAGAGGGTAAGGTTATATCCCGTAGTGAAGGTGAGGTAGTATTTATCATTCGCTTGAAAAACCCATGGATCTGGCCCTGAAGTATGAATAGGATTCAAAAACAATGAATCTACTTTGGTATTAGGCTCTTCAGGCTCATCTTTTTTTATATCAGGTTCCGTATCATCCGTACATGCTGAAAGCGATAGAAAGGACACATAAAGTATGGTTACCATCAAAGATCTTATCATAAGCTAGTTCGTTTCAAAGTATAAAAAAGCCGTGTAAGCAAGCTCACACGGCGATTTATAATATTTACCAGTTTGGATTTTGCTCCAGGTTTGGATTTACATCCAGATCAACTTGTGGAATAGGAAGCAATTCATGCTTTCCAACTTCAAAGTTGTTAAATGCAGGGTCATTTCCAGCTAACCCTGGTCCTACATCTCCCCATCTCATTAAGTCATTCCAACGGTGTCCTTCACCAGCAAGCTCCAATAATCTTTCGTGCTTGATTTGCTCAAGGAATGCATCCTGACTCAAACCTGGCTTCGCTGTTGACAAAGGAGCTAAATTGGCTCTTTCTCTAACTCTATCTACATGAGCATACGCTTCAGCTGTTCTTCCAACCGCATTTAGACACTCAGCATACATTAATAATACATCTGAGTATCTGATATATCTGTAGTTATTTGGAGAACGGTAACCTTCTTCATTTTTCCAGTGATCATTCAAGAATTTACGTACCCAAACTCTCTTACTATCCGGACCGTCACCATATCTTTCGGTGAAAGAAACCCCGTAGATCATTGTTTCATTAGGACCATTGACATTCGTAGAGTCAAACAAGAAACTTGCTTCTACTCTTGGGTCACGGTTACCATCTACAGTCAATTCATCAAATTCATAAATCACCCATCGGCGTGCTTCAGCATCTGACCAACCGATTCCAACCGGAGCCGTAAACTGCGCCATAGAAGTACCGTAGTTATGATTTGGAGTAGCGATATCATCATCTGTGTACTCATTTGGGTTCTCAGCAAACTGCCACTCAAATACAGACTCCACATTGTTCTCTGTAGTGATTAAGAAATTGTCTCTATAGTCAGAAGTAAGGTCATAGATATCTCCACCCTGACCATCTACTAACCATTCCAGAGATGGAAGTGCACTGTTGTAATCTTTCAATTGGAAGTACGCTTTAGCCATCAAGGCATGTGCAGCACCTTTCGTAACTCTTCCCAAATCATCAGGACTAGCATACTGCGCAGGCAACATGTCCACGGCCATCTCCAAATCAGAAATAATCTGATTGTATACTTGTTCTACCGAGCTATTTGCTGGATAATCATCAGGAGAAGTCGTTTGAAGCATCAAAGGAACATTACCAAATAAGGTAACCAGGTGATAGTAAAACAATCCTCTAAAGAAGTACGCTTGACCAAGAACTTCGTCTTTTTTAGCAGCATCCATCTCAATATTTGGTACGTTATCCAAAACCTGATTGGCTCTATTGATACCCACATAATTATCTGACCATGTACCTGCTACCGGACCAAAATTGTAATCCGGCTGAATGAACTTATCCAAAGCGTTTGCTAAATCTGTCCATGGACTTCTACTCTGACCAATATCAGATCTCGTAGAGAACAACATTGGCATCCATCTAGAAATAGATCCTTTATGTAGCGTACTGTATACGGCATTCACTCCTTTTACGGCATCTTCTTCGTTTTGCCAGAAGTATTGAACACTTGGTTCATTAGGGTTTTTGATGTCTAGTTTTTCTTCACAGCCAAACCCCAAACCTATGATGACTATGTATATTAATATTCTTTTCATTGCTCTGATGGTTTAAAATTCTAACTGAATTCCTGCTGAATAAACTCTGTTTGATGGCCAGTTACCAGTATCTGCTCCACGTTCGTAGATACCATTCCCAGTAACATCTGGATCAAGTCCTGAGTATTTAGTGAATGTCAGTAGGTTTTGACCACTGATATAAACTCTTGCATTGCCCAAGCCTACTGAACTCAATAGATTGCTATCGAACGTATAGCCCAACTCTACATTTCTTACTCTTACATAAGAACCACTCTCTAACCATCGGTCACTGTTTTGACCATTCATAGCTAATGCTACATCATCGCTAGCCACACCAATTCTTGGATCATCGGTGTTTGGATTTTCTTCTGTCCAAGGCTGAATATCTCTACGGAAGTTGGTGTTTTGGTAGCTATCCAAAATCTGTCTCACGCTGTTGTAGATATGATTTCCAAAGATTCCTACTAACTGCACATTGAAGTTGAAGTTCTTGTAAGACGCATTGAATTGAGAGCCTACCTGAAGGGTTGGCCATGCAGACTTACCACTGAAATCTCTATCATCTTCTGTGATTTGACCATCATCATTTACATCCACAAAACGGATATCACCAGGTTGTGCATTTGGCTGGATCACCTGACCTTCTGTGTTCTTGTGGTCTACTACATCTTGCTCAGATTGGAATATTCCATCTGTTTTCAATAGATACCACTCAGAAATGGATCTTCCTACCTTCGTTCTGGTCAACCCTGTTGGGATGTAGTCAATACCAGCTCCCTGGTTACCAACACTTTCCACAGTGTTTTTAATGGTTGTGAAGTTTCCAGACAGATCCCAGTTGAAATCTCCTTCTCTCTTTCTATATGTTGCGCTGAACTCAAACCCTGAGTTTCTCAATGAACCAGTGTTCACGTATGGATTACCACCTAATGTACCAAAGTAATTCGCTACAGGTGGGTTAAGGATTGCATTGTCAGAAACTGAGTTGTAATATTCAATACCTACCAATACTTTGTCATTCAACAATCCAACATCCATTCCGATGTTTCTAGTGATTTTAGTTTCCCACTGAAGTTTTTCATTGATCAAACGTGGCTGGTATGCACCAACATATGCTTGCTGTGAGTTACCGAAAATTGCTCTTGTGTTTGAGTTCAAATTACCAACGTAATCCCATGAACCTATGGCTCCTGGTACCAAACCAATCTCACCATAAGAAGCAGTTAACTTCATGTTGGAAATGTAAGGTACGTTAAAGAAGTTCTCATCACTGATTCTCCATCCTGCAGCTACAGAAGGGAAGAAACCTGTTCTATAATCTTCCTGGAACTTAGAGTTTTTATCAATTCTACCTGTTAACGTAAGCAAATACTTACCTGCATAGGAATAGTTTACCCTACCTAAGTAACCAAGAATGTAACTATCAACTGGTCTTCCGCCTGATGAAACATCCTCTCCCACTGCGGAGTTGATCGTATTCAAATAGTCCCCATTGAATTGCTGCAATTCACTTCTACGAGCTGTAGTGTACTCATTTCTGAATGACTGCTGAGAAGTACCGAACACAGCACTGATGTTGTGTTGACCAAATTCTTTGTTGATATTCAAAGTATGCTCAAGCAATCCACTTACGAATGTTGATCTATTATCTTCTACAAAACTTGGATAAACTGCCGCATTGAATGACCAAACTCCATCCTCACGAAGATATTTGGTGAAGTCAAAACTTGCTTCCAAACCAGCATTGAATCGATAAGTGATCCAATCAGCGATTTTCACATCTACGTAAGCGTTTCCAACAATCTTAGAATAGGTTGACTTGTTGTGACTCAAATTATTGATGGCTACAGGGTTCCATGCATAGGTCACAGCGTTGGTTGTACCTGTTCCCCATCCTTCAGGATTGCTAACATTGATGTAATCATCACTCTGCACAGGAATTACAGGAAGTAACTGCGGCATATCATAGAAAGGATTTCCTGCTCCTGGGTTTTCATTGATGGAATGAGTCAACACCATGTTTTCTCCAACAGTTACTCTTCCAATCTCACTCTTACTGTTCAATCTTAAGCTATAACGCTCAAATGATCTGCCTTTTAGAACACCTTCATTATTGAAAGCACTTCCACTAATCATGAATGAATTATTCTTCGACCCACCAGACAGACTTACATTGTAATCATTGATTTTGCCTAACTGGATGATCTCATCTTGCCAATCTGTATCAATAGATGGATCAAAATCTACTCCTACTGAAGAAGGAACAGGTAATCCTGAATTTTCATACATGGTAGTCTGTAATGCTGCAAACTCCTGTGCATTCATGACATCCCATCTTTTAGCAATTTCCTGAATACCAGATTTAGCTGATAAGCTTACTTTCATTGGTCCATCACTACCTTGTTTGGTTGTGATGATTACCACACCATTCGCAGCACGTGAACCGTAAATCGCTGCAGCAGATGCATCTTTCAAGATTTGTACAGAAGCTATGTCGTTGGTATTAATAGTTGGGTTAGCATCTGCTAACATACCATCAATTACATATAGAGGCTGAGTATCTGCAAAACTTCCTACCCCTCTAATTTCAATTACCGAAGCAGAACCTGGAGCACCACCGTTTCTCACAGTTACACCAGGAGCTAATCCTTGCATCGATTCTGCAAGTGTAGTTCCAGTTACTTTCTTTACTGCATCTGGTTTGATAACTGCAGTAGAACCTGTTAGATCTCTCTTTTGTACTGTCTGATAACCAATAACGACCACTTCTTCGAGACCTTGAGTATCGACCTCT
>CAXEKM010000904.1:0-5552 GCA_963996645.1 uncultured Marinoscillum sp. | reverse complement strand
ATCTTGACGTAGCTGATGGTAGCCCTAAAATAGTAAAAAAAATCAGCTTGACAATAAGTCACTGATTTTCTGAGCTTTTATGAAGCTTTTTCTAGTGATAATTTCAGTTTTAAAGCAGAATTGGTCATAAAAGAAGAAGGGAGAAATAGCTAAGTTTCCTTAGTATAACTCCCTTCAAACATTCAATACACCGACATCAAATAGGTTAGTTGCTCATCTGCTGTGTTTTGGTTCGTTCCACAAACCATGCATCAGGAATAATTCCTCTTGTTTTATCGAGCTTATCAATCAATCGATCATCTTTTGGACTTTCACTTAAGACTACAAAGAACCAATTTCCAGATTCAGATTGAACGAGTTTTAACTCGTCCTTCAATTGATCTTTTAATTGATTCAAAGCCAGAGAACCTCTTGCTTGACTCTTTTGTGCTTCAACTACGATATAGAAAGAACCAGATAGATCTGAAGTTTTAGGTTTTAAGCTGCTTAACAAACTATCCAGCGTTTGCTCCAATACGAGTATTCTGGCATTGGCTGCCGAAAGTTCACCTTTCAGTGACTTCAGTTCATCTTCTTTCTCTACCGATGATCTTATCATTCTTTTCAGCTCATCAATCTTATTGGCATTCTGAGAAACCAGAGTGCTGTCTTTTGATGACTCTTGTGAGAATAAAACGAGCGGAGCACAGAAAAATAGTATTGTGAATAATCTCATGTGCTATCGATTTAGTTTATCAAAAATTTGAAGAATTTGACCTTCTAATTCCTGCAACTTCACAGCGATTTCACTAGAGTTCGCCACAGAATTTTTCTGTATCATATCATCAAGTTCTCTTTCGATTTCAATCAATCTGCTTCGGAGGTAATCCTTGTCGTAGCTACCAGTGGCAAGCTCTTTGGTCTCAGCCAGCAGTTGATTGATTTGGCTGTTCAACGCAGATACTTCTTTCTTTTTACTAGACTTTAAGGTTACTCTTACCGAAATTTCGTGCGTAGTAGTCGTTCTAGCATTGGAGCCAAATGGAGACTCATTGATATATCCTACACTGAAGTCACTTACTTTGATCCTTCCACCAAACCTCAGACGATCATCAGAGCTATATCCCGCTATACCGCTTAAGAGATCTTTCCAGGTTACCGTCAAGAATCCATCAAAGATGTTCTTGTCATCCGGTCTGCTCTGATAAATTACAGCTGGTTTTAGACCAATGTTTGCGGATGCAATTTGATAGTTATAGGCAGCAGAAGATAAAATCAATGGCTGAATGCCCTTATCTGATTCTACCAGGTGAGGAGTAGAAACACCTAATTCCACATTTTTGTGGAACAGCAACACCCCCGCACCTGAAGTAAAGTGCGTGTAGTTGTATCCTGAAGAAGTCAATACTGGATCACCAGATGCTAAAACCTCTTCATTGTTGTTAACTCCGCTTAAATCAATAGAAGAATTGGTTACACCAAATGACATCCCGAATCTCAAGAAACTACCTTCAGTATTCAATTGGAATTGCTGAGCATAGATTCCTTCAAATCGTGTGATGTCAAATACGCCTCTACTGTCACTGATAATTTTTGCGCCAATTGACTGAAGGTCAGATATGGCAAAACTTCCTATCGCAACATTATTTGTTGGACTTCCCGGTACGCCATTAAATTGAGATCGAGACATAAATAGTAGGTCAAATCCACCTTGAGTCCCCATATAAGCATTGTTAATGTTGGACCAACCCAGAGAATAGGAATATAGATTATTCAAATCCTGAGCAAAGACCGACGAGGACAAAATTGTTAGTGTTAGAAATAGTAATTTTTTCATGCGAGGGTCATTTTAATAGTGAAATTGTACCGGTAAACTTCTTGCCTGGGAATGTATTATTCTGCACTTCGTAGTAGTACACACCGGTTGAAGTGATCACTCCATTGTTATTTCCATTCCACTCGTTATCGTAGTTGGAAGCAACAGAGAAGACCAATTGTCCATTGGCATTGAAAATTCTCACGCTGTAGTTGGCATAGTCTACTACATTATTGATGGTCCAGCTATCATTGATGCCGTCACCATTTGGAGTCACAATGTCAATAGATGGGAATTTCGAGGCGGAAATAGCTTCAACTTCTATAGTGTATTGAGCTGTTACAGAAGCGCCTTCACTGTCCGTAGCAGTCACTTCTATGATCAACTCTTCATTATCCGCAAAGTTGAGAACCTGGCTTGTCACCAATTCCTCATCGATGATTTCTACCAGAGAGTTGTTGTTGTCACCTAATGAACCGGTTAAGCTAAAGGTGATGGATTCGTTTTTATCATCATCGTAAACCGATAAGTAACCAATCAAAGTACCAATTGGCTGATCCTCCTTGATGGTGGTGTTGTCCAATTCCAGGTCTTCTGGAGTCTCATTTAAGTTAAGGATAGTAATATCCCAACTTGACTCCACAGTCAGGCCATCATTGTCAGTGGCAACCACGGCAATAGAATAACTAGACTTTTGCTCAAAGTCAAAAACCACAGCTGACTGCAATTCATTACCCACAATCTGGAATTCACTGATATCCGAACCATTGTCATCAGTGAAAGTATAAGTTACTGTTGGGTTGGTATCATCATCTTCCACATCAAAAACACCTATTACTGTTCCAATAGTAAGGTTTTCATTAATCTCCTGATTGCTAAGTGTGAAGTCATATGGCGCTTCACTATCATCCAAAACGTTGATAACAAAAGCTTCTTCATAGGTTTCATTAGCAGAATCAGTAGTTCTTATTCTGATCGAGTAAGAGGACTTGGTTTCGAAATCAAACACCGTAGAAACGATCAAACGATCGCCTTCAATAGTGAATGAGGTATTGTCCGTATCACCATCACCGGCTGCTAACGAATAAGTGAAGGTTTCATCAAAATCTTCATCGGTACTCGTCATAGTGGCTAGCTCCACAGGAGAATCGTTTCCTTCTAAAAGCTCAGTGATTGATAGTTGAATAGCTGTTGGAGCTTCTTCCACATCCAGGACACTTATTGAGTAAGTTTCCTGAATCACTTGATTTTCAGAGTCACTGACTTTCACATGAAGCGTGTATTCATTTTTGATTTCGTAATTGAATACTTCTTTAGTGCGGATTTCTTGATCGACCAATTCGAACAAGCTGTTGTCATTGATGCCATCTGTTACTAATTCGAACGTCAACGTTTCGGGAGCGTCCTGATCAGATACACTCAATGTCCCAAGAACACTTCCTTCAGCTTGATTCTCTTCTATTTCTTTAGATGATAAAATCAAATCGTAAGGAGGTTCATTGACATCTGTAATCGTGATTGTGAAAGATTTCTCGAAGAATTCATCAGCTGAATCCGTCGTTCTTAAACGAATGGAATACGAAGACTTGGTTTCAAAATCAAACTTAGTGGATGTAAAAAGTGTGTCCCCATTGATAGAGAAAGTAGCGTTATCTGTATCTCCATCACCAGTTACTAGCGTATAAGTGAATGTTTCACCTGTATCGTCATCCGTGCTCGTCATGATAGATACTTGTAGAGGTGTGAAATTCTCCTCTGCTACAGTTACCGATGACAATTGAATATCCGTAGGAGTTTCCTCCTGATCGATTATGGAAATAGTAAACGTTTCTTCAATGCTTACATCCTCTGAATCGGTTACTTTGATGGTTATTGAATATTCGTTTTTCACTTCATAACTGAAAACCTCGTTGACAGATAATTCTGTTCCAGTTAATGTAAATGAAGCATTATCATTTTCTCCTTCTACGAATTCATAGGTTAAGACTTCATCCGTATCAGGGTCATCAGCAGAAAGAGTACCTAAGACTGTCCTAACTGCCTGATTCTCTTCGATGGATAGCGCACTCAAAGCCAGGTTTGAAGGCGTTTCATTTACGTCGGTAATCGTGATTGTGAATTCTTTTTCGAAGAATTCATCGGCAGAATCAGTTGTTCTCAAACGGATCGCAAACGTTGACTGAGTTTCAAAATCAAATGCAGTACTGGTTACCAGCTTATCTCCTTCAATTGAAAAAGTTGCATTATCCGTATCACCTGTTCCTGCCACTAGTGTATAAGAGAAGGTTTCGTTAGCATCATTGTCTTCACTTGTCAAAGACGCTACTTCCAACGGAGTATCGTTGTTTTCAGCAACGGTAGTATTAGACAATTCGATATTCGTTGGCGTTTCTTCCAGATCAACTACCGAAATAGTGAAGGTTTCTTCAATGCTAACATTCTCAGAGTCAGTTACGCTTATTACTACCGAGTATTCGCTTTTTTCTTCGTAATTGAAGATTTCGTTGGTTGACAATTGCGTTCCTGATAATTGGAAAGACTCATTGTCATTGGTACCCGTCACGAATGCATAGGTGAGTACTTCACCAGTATCTGGATCATCAGCCGAAAGAGTTCCTACCACTGTTCCAGCATCCTGATTTTCATCTACTGTCAGCCCACTCAAAGCCAAGTTGCTCGGAGATTCATTCAAATCGTTGACAGTTACTTCAAACTCTGCTTCGAAAAACTCACCACCAGAATCTGTGGTACGAATTAGAATGAAATAAGAAGCTTGAGTTTCAAAATCGAAAGTAACAGGGCTTACCAATGAAGTGCCATCTATTTCAAAAGTGCCATTGTCTGTATCACCAGTGCCAGCTACAAATGAATAAGTGAATGTTTCATCCGTATCTTCATCTTCTGATCCTAGTGTTCCGATAGTGAATGGAGCACTAACTCCTTCATCAATGGCCAGGTTAGATAGCGTCAAATTGGTCGGAGTTTCATTTAAATTGTTTACATCAATCACAAATGCAGCTTCTATAGAGCAGATAGCATCAGCAGCCTGTACCCGGATTTCATAGCTTTCTTTCACTTCGAAATTGGCTGCTTCCTGCAATTTTAACTCACTTCCAGTGATCGTGAAACTGGCATTATCCGTATCTCCATCACCAGCAACTAGCGTAAACGTATGGCTATCACCAGTATCTTCATCATCCACTGATAAGTTGCCAATCACATCACCAACTGCATTGTTTTCATCTACATCCAGATTATCCAAAGCCAGGTTTACTGGTGGATGATTGTTTCTAATCACTTGTGGAACAGAAGGTGTACCATAAGAAGCATCGTCCTGGAATGCCAGAACGGTCGTTGCATCTATGATCTGATCGGTCGTTGCATTGTAGATTTTGAAAGTAATGTCCTCTCCTGAGATGGTGTTGCTATAAACAGTCAGTAAGGCCACATATCTTCCATTAACTACTGTCGCACTCAAAACGGATCCTCTGACATTTGCACCAACAAAAGCACCCAATCTGTTGGATGCATTCGTAAGCTCAGTACAGTTTACGTCCAAGACGGCCGTTACAGTCATCGAATAGCTATAAGAGGCGGGGGAAACCGACCATCCCGGATCGGCTGCCCAGCTCTTCAGCATCGCAAATAGTGTTACTATTAAAATGATATATTTTTTGCACAAAAATGGTATAATTTCGAATAAAATTGGTATATTTTCGTATTGAAACGGTATATTTTTGCATAAAAATGGTATATT
>CAXEKM010000903.1:0-5518 GCA_963996645.1 uncultured Marinoscillum sp. | reverse complement strand
TAAAAAGGACACCACCGAAGAAAAAAAGGCGACAAAAGAATTACCGCTTGAGCCTGAAAGAAAATTGCGACTTAAAACCACTGAGGGAACCTGGATATCACTGGATGTAAGTCCTGATGGTAAAACGATAGCTTTTGATATGATGGGTGATATCTATACCATGCCTATCAGTGGAGGAAAAGCTACACCAATCACTACGGGAATGGCGTTTGATACCCATCCTAGATACAGTCCAGATGGGAAATCAATCACATTTACCTCAGACAAAAGTGGGTCAGAGAATATTTGGACGCTTGATCTAACCGATTCGGAGGCTGAGCCTAATCAGATTACCAAGGATACGGATAAATACTACCAGGCAGCCGAATGGACGCCAGATGGTAATTATCTGATTGCTGCGAAAGGCGGAAGGGTCCTGCAGCTCCATATGTATCACAAAGATGGAGGAAGTGGAATTCAGCTGGTGAAAAAGCCAGAGTCTTTGCAAACTATAGAGCCAGCTTTTGGTAGTAATGATCAGATTATCTGGTTTGCGCAGCGTAGAGGGAGTTGGAATTACAACGCTCAAATGCCGCAGTATCAATTAGCTACTTATGATCGTGAGACTGGAGACATCACCACGCAGACGAATAATTACGGTTCTGCATTCAGCCCTACTTTGTCTTCGGACGGAAAATGGTTGGTTTATGGAACCAGATACAATACTGAGACAGGTTTGATGAAGCGCAACTTGCTGACTGGTGAAGAAAGCTGGCTGGCATATCCTGTAAGAAGAGACGATCAGGAATCCAGAGCTCGATTAGGAGTATACCCTGCCATGTCATTTACTCCTGATAATCAAAAGGTGATTGCTTCATATGGAGGAAAAATTTGGAGTATTCCAATCAATGGTGGTGATGCAACAGAAATTCCGTTTGAAGTGGATGAAGAATTGGATTTCGGGCCGATGGTTCATTTTGATTATCCTATTTCTGATGAAAAGGAAATGACTGTGACTCAAATCAGAGATGCTAGAAGATCTCCGGCTGGTGATAAAATCGTATTTACTGCTTTGAATAGGCTGTATGTAATGGATTACCCGAATGGAACGCCTAAACGATTGACTAAAAATGAATTTACTGAAGCTATGCCAATTTGGTCTCCTGATGGATCGTCTATTGCTTTCGTTACCTGGGAAGGCAAAGAAGGTAATATTTATAAAGTAAAAGCAAGTGGAGGGAAACCTGTAAAACTTACCAATGAAGGTGGAACATACTCTGACCTGGCGTGGGATAAAAAGACCAATCGTATTGCCTTTGTGTATGGTACTTCACAAGCTTACTATAATGCAATTGATCCTGGTGCTTTTGGTGCAAGTCAATATATCTGCTGGATCAATGCGGATGGTGGTAAAATCAACCGAATCGAAGCTTCCAACGGACGAGGATATCTTCATTTTGTAGAAGGAGATAATCGAATCTATATGTTTGGAGGTGAAAAGGGGCTGATGTCCATGCGATGGGATGGATCGGATGAAAAAGAGATCATCAAGATCACAGGAATCATGACGTACCCAGCTTTGAACCATGAACATGCACTACAGGAAACATATACTGAGCCTAAACAAGAGCCAAGTAGTTCAGAGTATATCTATATGGCACCGAAAGGTGATCGCGCATTGGCGAAGATCAACAATGATGTATTTGTAGTTACAGTTCCGCCGGTTGGAGCAGAGACAGTCTCTATTTCTGTTTCTAATCCAGAAAGTGCTTCTTTCCCATCCTGGAAATTGACCACATTCGGTGGTGAGTTCGCTCACTGGAATGCAGATGGAAATACCGTGAACTTCACTCTTGGCAATGCCTATTTCGCTTATGATATGGCTGAAGCTGAGAAGGTGAAAAAAGAGTTGGAGGCTAAAAAGAAAGCTGAAGAAGAAGCCAAAAAGGATAAGAAAGAAGCCGAAGATTCTGAAGATGACAAGGAGAAAGAAGATAAGGATTCAGAGAAAGAAAAAGAGGACGAAGGATATAAGCCGAATGAAATTCGCGTAAAGGTTCAGGTAGAAAAAGACATTCCTGAGGGGAGTGTACTGCTTAAAGGAGCCCGAATTATCACCATGAATGGTGAAGAAGTGATTGAGAATGGTGACATTCTTATTGAGAACGCTCGAATCAAAGCTGTAGGTGCCTCAGGAAGCCTGGAAGTAGGTAAGGGAGTACAAACTATCGATATGAGTGGTAAGACCATCACTCCGGGTTTTGTGGACACCCACGCGCATATGTGGCCAAATTGGGGACTGCATAAGAACCAGGTTTGGATGTATGCTGCTAACCTGGCTTATGGAGTTACTACTACACGAGATCCTCAAACATCTACTACGGATGTATTGACCTATTCAGACATGGTGGAGACAGGTGATTTATTAGGGCCAAGAGTTTATTCTACAGGTCCTGGAGTAGGATTTTGGTATTACAATATCAAGAGTTTGGAGCATGCCCAGGATGTGTTAAAGCAATACTCAGAGTATTTTAATACGAAGACCATCAAGATGTATATGACAGGAAACCGTCAACATCGTCAGTGGATCATTCAGGCAGCAAAAGAGCAGAAGTTAATGCCTACCACAGAAGGAGCATTGGATATGAAACTTAATCTTACACAATTGATTGATGGATATCCCGGCCATGAGCATGCTTTCCCTATTTATCCTATCTATGGAGATGTTACTCAGTTAGTAGCAAAATCTCAAATGGCATATACACCTACATTGTTGGTGTCTTATGGTGGGCCTTGGGCGGAAGAATATTATTATGCCACTGAGAATGTAGTTGGAGACCCTAAGTTGAATTTCTTTACTCCAAAAGATGAGATTGATGCGAAAGCCAGGAGAAGAAGCGCTTATTTCATTCCTGAAGAGCATATATTCTCACGTCATGGTGAGTTTGTAGGCGATCTGGTAAAAGCTGGAGGATTGTCAGGAGTTGGATCGCACGGTCAGCTGCAAGGTTTAGGTTATCACTGGGAACTTTGGTCTATTCAGAGCGGAGGCATGCCTGAGCTGGATGCTTCGAAAGTTGCTACAATACTAGGAGCGAAAGCACTCGGTCTAGCCAAAGATCTTGGTTCAATAGAGGCAGGAAAACTGGCAGATTTGGTGATCATGGATAAGAATCCATTGGATGATATTAGAAATACCAATACTGTTTCTCAGGTTATGAAAAATGGTAGGCTTTATGATGGTAATACTTTAGATGAAGTATATCCAAGACAGAAAAAAGCTCCTAAGTTTTACTGGACAAAGCAAGGACCAGATACAATGAATTTACCTGGCGAGTGATATAGAAATTAAATCAATAAAAAAGGCGATCATTTGATCGCCTTTTTTGTGAAAAACACATCTCATTTTCCTCTGGTCTCGTACAAATAGGTGTTTGATATAAAGTTTTCTAAAAACGGTTTCTAGGCGTTTCTCAGGAATGGCCTGACGTGACTAGAAACAAGCCTAACCATCTAATTATCACTAGCAGCTATGACAATGAGGAACAGGTTGTATAACCTGCGTTTTTTATTCCTATTATTCACTTTTTTGTGGGTTCCTACAAAAGGACAGCATTCGGGAACTGAACCAACAGAACTTTGTGGTACTGTACCTTATATAGATTCCCTTCAACGCATTTATCATTATTCCTTTCAGGAAACTCGTTTTGAGCAACAGCTAAAGCATTACATCACTAACTCTTCTGCCAGAAAAACATCTGAGGAAGAGATTTACCGAATACCGGTTATTGTGCATGTGATACATAGTGGTGAGCCCTCGGGACAGGGTAGTAACATCTCATTTAAGCAAGTGGTATCACAAATAGATGTGCTTAATGATGACTTTCGTAGAAGAGGGTACGGTTACAATGAGAACCCCGATGGAGCTGATACCAAAATTGAATTCTATTTGGTCGACAGAGGTCCTGATGGAAGCTTACTGTTTGAGCCAGGAGTAGATAGAGTGCGTTTTAATACACAATGGACGCGTAAGAGTCTGGAAGAGCGGCTGAAGCCACAGACTTATTGGAATCCTTCTAAATATCTAAATATATGGGTGGTTGATTTTCCTGATTGGCTGGGTTTTTCAGGGTATGCACAGTTCCCTGTGAATTCTGGTTTGGAAGGTATCAATGAAGCTCTGCCTGAATATACAGATGGTGTCCTGATCAAAACCCAATATTTTGGAACGAATGGAACAGCAACTGCTCCCTACAACATGGGGAGGGTAGCCACGCATGAGGTGGGGCATTGGTTAGGTCTGAGACATGTCTGGGGAGATGGAGATTGTTCCAAAGATGATTACTGTGAGGATACTCCTCCAGCTGAGAGCCCAAATAGAGAATGTCAGGAAAATGTGAGTTGCGAAACTCGCGACATGATTGAAAACTATATGGACTATACGCCTGATGCATGTAAGAATATTTTTACTCAAGATCAAAAAGCGAGGATGCGAGCTGTTTTAGAAGTGAGTCCCATGAGAAGAAATTTGGTTCGTGTGGTTTCTGACTGTCAGAGTGCGCTTGTTATAGATGAAGGGGAGCACAGCACTCAATCCCTGCCACAGTATTATAGTTATACGTCTCAGGAAGATAAAGTGATTGCAATAAGTAGTTTGGGACTAACTTCTTCGGATACCTATTTGGAGCTATACTCTTCATGTAATGGTGAGGTTTTGAAAAGCAATGATGATATCAGAAACGGCAAACAATCATTGGTTACCTACAGCATGTTGAAGGATGAGGAAGTGTTGATAAAATGGGAGAGCCTGGATAATGAAGTGAATTTTGGATGGCAGCTCACAACGTCTGATTATTTCACAGGAGCTACATCTGATCAGCCAGTTTTGGCAATAGATGGTAATAATGCTTTGCCCATTGATTCTGGGTGGATATGGTATCAATATCCAGTGATCACAGAGAATATGAAGCTTCAGATTGATGCTGAAGATGCCTCGATTGATGTTTTTGTTAATTCCTGTTTTGGGGGTGTTGCTAGTTTTGTTGGAGCAGGTAGTGTGAGTGCGGGTGGTTTAGTGGCTGGAGATACTTGCTACATCTTATTAACAGGAAAGATGCCTGAAGTGATGAGGATGGAGATGCTGCCAATGGAGTCGGGAGAGTCATGCTTGTCACCGGCAACATCTGTGCTTGGTTCCAACGTGTTTGAGGGGGCTGAGCACTGGTCGTCTTTTACAACACCATATGCAGGCGATTTTGTCATTATACATCAAAATGATGATAACCAGGAGTCGATCAATCTACAAGTCTATCGGAATTGTGATGAGCTTATTGGTTCATCCAATATTGGCGTTTATCGATTGGGTAATGTGGGTACAGATGAAACCTATTTAATAAAGTGGGAAGATCTTGGTGATGGAAGTGGTTTTGATTGGATGATACAATCACACGAGGATGTTGCAGGAGAAAACTGTCATTTAACTTTTAATGCTGTAGAAGGTCACAATACTTACGAGGTAACACAGGATTATTTTGAGTTG
>CAXEKM010000902.1:0-3292 GCA_963996645.1 uncultured Marinoscillum sp. | reverse complement strand
TCTCATTAAGTAAATAATTTCTTTGCGGTAAAATACCTTTGTAATTCCCTACAAAGACCTGGAAAGTATGCAGGCCTGTTGACATTTCTATACCCAATGAAAGGCCCTGTTTATCAGTATTTTGTCCAAGTGGCTGGCTGTAGTCGACGATTATTGCTGTTTTATCACTAACACTTACTTTTCCGCCAACAGCCACAGCAAATTGGCCATTGTCGAGTTCCTCGCTTATAAGATTGTAATGAGAGTAACTGGGTGAAACCTGGAGCGATACAATCCGATTGAATCTTCTTGTTATGATCAATTGGCTGAAGTAAGAAAAGCGGTTGGATGATTTCGGAAAAAAATCAGATTCCCTTGCATCTATTGCGGCATTGCCATAATAAGCAATACTCACTGGCACGCTACCAGACCGGGTTTGTCGTAACAGACCCGCTTTAATATTGAAATCCTGCATAAGGCTGGCCTTCATTGTTCCGAAACCGAGTGTTATCCGATCCGATATGGCATAGCTAAATGCCAATCGGATATTAGAAGGCCCCCACATGCCAAGTAAATCACGATTTCCACTTTCGATGACCCCAAACCTATGCTGAATGTCAAATTGAAAAGTTCCTTTTGTATTTATCAGACCTGTTGGGTTATCAATCAACCAACCGCTCTGAAAGGCAGGGCGTTCAGGCTTATCCGGTTTTTTAGTTTCCAGAGAATCAGCATCCTGAGCTAAACCTGGAAAAGTGGTTCCCGTCAATATAAAAATCGTTATTATGTAATGTTTGTATTTCATGGCATGAATACTATGAAGGTTAAGAATTCTAATCGAAAGAAAGGATTTAATTTATTAGTTGTCATTTGCACCTTCATCGATCCATTTTTTAATAAGGGCGATTTGTGTTGGCGAGAGAGGTTCCCCTGGTGGCATGTCGTTTCCATCTTCACTAACACCTTCCAGCATTTCGACCAATTCACTGCCTTCGGCATCACCTGGTACTACATCTCCCTCTTCTATCAACTCCTCGAAAGAAGCGTAGGCCTCACCCTCACGAAAATCTGGTGCTACCTCCGTTGGATTATGACAGGTCGCACATTTTGACGTCAGTATCGGCTGGATATCCAGGGCGAACGAAATATTGTCTTTCACTTCAGGTCCTTCAGGGTCTATTTTATCATTATCGCAGGATGATAGAGCAAAAATGGCCAGTACAAGGGATAAGCGCTTAAGTTGATTTATCATAACGTTACTTTTCGAGTTGAACACGGGTAAAATTTTTGAAAAGTTAAGAGCAATGTCCTGATTTCAGTTTACGTTATTTTAAGTAAGATTTAAGATATCTTGATAGTTACCCAAATCTCAACTTTATACCCTCATAATAGCATAAAGAACCAATCCCGGTATTTATAAAATCAACCTCCTTAACGGATCCAAAACCACCTTTCTCCATAAATTCAGGCAGCTTTCCATCCACATTATCTTTAGTTGTTTTAAATCCATCAAGCATTTGTACAGCATAAAAGGCAAACCTCATGATCATTGTCTTAGGTTTTCCCCAGTCGGCAATAATCAATTGACCTCCTGGCTTAAGTACTCGTAAGATTTCCTTTAATGCTTGTTGTTTAGCCAGCTTATCCAAGTGATGGAAAACAAGGCAACTATATACTTTATCAAATGAATCGTCTGAGTAAGGAAAGGTTGTTCCTTCATAAAGATCCAGCTCCAAGAAAACCTTTTCTTGATATTTCTTTAACTTTTTATAGGCAATCATCCGCACCTTCGGATCCACGTCCAGCCCATAATAATATGCATTATGTTCCTTGGATATGGCCAAATCCAAATTAGTCCCTGTACCGAAACCAAACTCCAGAATACGCTCTCCAGGTTGGGGATCCACCTGGTCAACAAGTTGAGTTCTAAATTTTCTTTCCGGCATGGTTACTTTGATAGCAAGATCATACCACATTGTTAGCCAATCAAACCCAAGAGCCGGTTTATACCTAGACTGACGTTCATTACTTTTCATTATTGATTCTTGATACAGTTTAGTTTCTAATAATCTCCATCCTTGCTCCATCAAACACTTATTTGTGCCATAAGAACAGTAAATACAACATGTCCCCTCAAGTTTTTCAATCATGCTCTCGCATGCTGAACAATAATAGCTGTCTAGGTTTTCAACAGGTATATATTGTCTCTGTTGATGTCCACATACAGGACATGTCAGAGTCGATTCATAATTGAACATGATCCCTTTTTCACAGCAGGCCACATGAATTCAATTCAAATAATCTCGTGCTCCTACTTATAAATCAATATTTATCATTAGACTAGTGATTGGCGCTTATTGCTCTGGAAGATGAATGCGTCTTCAGAATCTTCCACTTACCTTTCTCCGTTTTTAACACAGATGTAGCAACTCCGTAGCGTTCGATAACCTTACTATTTTCTTTTAGTACAATCCTGAATGAATAGGTCTCGGTGGTGAAAGCATAAGGTAAGTCAACTTTGACTTCAATATGATGATTTTCAAACTTAAAGGACTCAAACAGTTCTAGTTCTGGTGCCAGATGATGATTCATATAATGTTCAAAAGTTCCCTCATCTCCGCCTGATTCATAGATCTTCGAATCATCATAAAATAGCTCAGCCATTCCCTCTGAACTCAATTGCTCTATACCATTTTTATAAGATAACAACACACTTCTTACATCAGCTTCCTCTTGAGTGCTGATTACTCCTGACTCAACCTTCTCATTCGTACTACATGCCATGAAAATACAGCTGATAATTAGACCGAACAGAATGGTTCTCATGAGAAATATGGTATCAACAAGAGTGTTTTTTAAACTTGACTTTTTCATAACCACGCCCGTTTATTATTCATCATCAAGAGAGGCTATCTCGATAGATTTGATTAGAACTTTCCCCGTTCCATTTAGGAGAATTCCAACATACCCGTCCTGCATCTTGTCGCCGTGTCCGTGAGTGACCGTCACATTTCCGATGTAACCTTTGTAGTGTGTTCCTGCTGCGGACACCCGAAGACTCAGCCATTCGCCCTCGGCTTCAAAAGTCCCTTCATCAAAAACATTTTCATTTCCATCCACGATCCGTCCCAACTTCATGTTACCTCGATTGATACTAACAAATTCATGGTTGTCCACATTTTTTGCATGGTGGATCAGCTTGAACGTGCCGTCAAAGCCCTTCACATTGATCATAGCAGCCATACCTACATTGCCATAGGCCTGATGGAAAACAAAAGCCGTAGGAGAGCCATCGGCAGTCAGTTGCAGGAGG
>CAXEKM010000901.1:0-6079 GCA_963996645.1 uncultured Marinoscillum sp. | reverse complement strand
TGGCACCTCTCCGAAGATGTTTACCAAATGGAAGTAGAAATAAGATCTTAGAAACAGCGCCTCTCCCTGGATTTCTCCCTTTCTCTCGGCATCCATATCAATATCAGGAAGACTCGCCAGCAAATAGTTAGCTCTAGTAATGCCTTCATAGTAGTGCTTCCAGATATTGTTCAAGTAAGCATTACTTGGCTGATAAGTGAAATCATCAATAAACTGAATGTCATTTTGATCTCCAGACTGACCACCTTTCACGGCATCATCGGAAGCTACATCACCAAATACCCACAGGTTGTTGCGAACATCACTGAAGGATACTGCATTGTAAATTCCAGTCAATGCCAACTCTGCATGATCCTCCGTTTGATAAAACGTAGCGTTGGAATAATTGCCTTGTAGATCTTCTTGCAAAAAGTCTTCACATCCAAATAAGAATGATCCGAGCAATGCGATATATAGAATATTTTTTCTCATGATTCTTATGTGTTTAGAAGCTTAGGTTTACACCGATATTGTAAGAGCGAGCGGATGGATACGTACCCCAGTCGATGCTTCTCGCCATGTCTCCATCGCTGGTTGCATTGTCACTGGTGGTCATCTCAGGATCCAGCCCATAGTATTTCGTGAATGTCAATAGGTTCTGTGCCGACACATAAACCCTCAGCCGAGTCAAGTGCAGCTTATCCAATGTTGCTTGCGGAAAATTGTATCCAACCTGAACATTCTTCAATCGAGTGTAAGAACCATCTCTCAGGAATCGGGTAGAGATTCTCGTGTTGTTATTCGAACCACTCCATGACGCTCTTGGATATTCATTAGAAGTACCCTCACCTGTCCAGCGATTGTCGTAATACGCTTTGGTTAGGTTGAATGGTCTGTAGAAACCTTCAATATCATGGAATGCTACATTGTAGATATCAAACCCATAGGCTCCCTGGAAGAATATACTCGCATCGAAATTCTTGTAATTAGCTGAAAGGTTTAGACCAGCGGTGAACTTTGGAATTGGGCTGCCTACATGCGTCCGATCCTTTTCATCTATGTAGTTATCACCATTCTGATCTTTGTATTTCACATCTCCTGGTCGGATATTACTCCCCTGATAGGCACTCGTTGAAATATCCAGTTGATTCTGGAATATCCCTTCCATTTCATACATGTAGAATGATCCAATAGAGTGGCCTTCTTCTGTTCTCGTGGTGTAATTACTACCAATTGCTCCACCAGAAATGAAGCCATCCATGCTAAGCACCTCGTTATGAAGATATGCTCCGTTTCCAGAGATATTGAAGCTGAAATCATTGTAAGTTTTTCTGAAACCTAAAAGCAACTCAATACCTTCATTCAAAATCTCACCATTGTTCACCCAGGCAGCCGAAGCATACCCTGCACTTGCAGGGTTTGGTGCTTTTACCAGCATGTCTGTTGTCAACTTGTAGTAGTAGTCTACTGAACCGTACAATACACCTTGTTTCATTTCAAAATCCACACCTGTATTGAACTGGTTGCTGGATTCCCATTTCACCTGGTTGTTACCCAATTGAGTTACCGCATAGCCATCGTTGTAAGATGTACCAGTGAACGGGTAGTTGTAGTTTGGACTAATCAGATCAGAATAGGCATAGTTTCCGATTTCCTGATTACCAATCTCCCCATATCCTACTCTCAATTTCAATTGAGAAATCAGGTCCACATTTTCCAGAAATGCTTCTTTGTGCAAATTCCAACCTCCTGAAACCGCATAGAATGTTCCCCATTTATTCTCAGATGCAAATCGTGAAGAACCATCTCTTCTTACAGATGCACTGAACTGGTATTTATCATTGAAATCATAGTCAACCTTACCAAAGAAAGACAACAGGGTGAATGCATATCGACCTTCACTTACAGCAGGCTCGCCCATTCCATTGCCTAGATACACCAAATTCGGATCCTGATCCGGGAAGTCTCTTCCTGTTTGGCTTGAAAAATAGCCTTCGGTCTTTATCGCTTCCGATCCAACCAATACACTGAATCGATGACTATCTAACTTTTTATCGAACTGAAGTACGTTGTTGTTAGTCCAGGAAACTGCGCTGTTATTTTGCACATTCAATCGATTCGGGTTGTTTATTCGATCGTTGGAACCCCAGTTTCTGTCAAACCTTCTTTGCAATCCATCTTCTGAATCAAAACCAAAGTTGGAGGTAAGTCTTAGATTCTCTGCGAATCGAACGATTCCGAATACTTTTCCAAAGTATCTATCAGTAGTTCTGTTGTTATCTGAATAATTGGCCAACCCAACCGGATTGTAACCATCTCCGAACATCCCTGGATACTGCGGAAGATCTACATAATCACCATTTTCGTCATAAATTGGAATGGCAGGAGTTCTGAAGAAAGCATATCGAACAATACTTCCACCGTTTCCTCCAGCTCCATCTCCAGAGCTTCCTATAATACTTCTGTGCGATCTTGATACATTCAAATTCAATCCCGTGGTGAACCAATCATTCATTTTCGTATTGAGATTGATCCTACCCGATAAGCGATCGTAATCACTTCCGATGATGATCCCTTCCTGATCGAAGTAAGTCATTGATAGCAAGTATTGAGTCTTATCGTTTCCACCACTTGCTGTGATGCCATAGTTCTGCATAACTGCAGTTCTGAAGATTGCTTCCAGGTGATTTTCATCTGGTAATCCCGTTGCGATTTCATCAGTGATTAAAGCTCTTTTGAATAAGTCGTCTGAAACGAAAGCATTGTCATTGTTAGCTGCCTCGTTGTACATTTCGATGTACTGATCACGATTTGTCATCTCAGTCAGCTTACCGTGTGTTTGCACACCAACCTGAGAGTTGATGGTGATCATCGAGCGATCTTTTGATCCCTTTTTGGTAGTAATTAATACCACACCATTGTTGGCTCGCGAACCATAAAGAGCAGCTGCAGACGCATCTTTCAGAATAGTAATCTCTTCGATATCCTGCGGAGATAGGATGTTCAACACTTCGCGTGTGGGCACTCCGTCTACGACATACAAAGGATCGTTGCTACTGTTCAATGAACCGATACCTCGAATCCGTACCGACACACCTTCACCAGGAGCACCAGTAACTTGTGAAATGTTCACACCCGGAGCACGACCTTGCAATGCCTGATCAATACCCGCAACTGGAAGAGCGTTTAAGTCTTTTCCCTTCACCGATGCCAAAGCACCAGTTACATCTGATTTCGTTTGAGTGCTATAACCAACAACGATTACTTCCTCTAGCTGTTTGTTGTCCAACTCCAGACTAACATCTATGCGAGTTTTACCTCCCATTGGAATAATCTGAGTTGCATAACCGATGAAAGAGATCACTAAATTGGCATCCTGTAACGAATCTGGTGCCGAGAACGCATAGTTTCCCTCATAGTCCGTAATAGTTCCAATTGTGGTATTTTGGATGAATACGCTGGCACCAATTACATCCATACCGGTTTCATCGATCACCTTTCCCGTGACTCGCTGCTGTGCAGACACTGACCAGCTCGCCAGCATCAGACACATCATGAATAGTAACTTGTATATTTTCATCATCTTTTGATTAATCCTTTTATTTTCAATCACTTATAAGCGACCACTTGATCATTCGCATAGTATTTACCATTGCTGTGCTCCACCTTAAGTCCATGTGGAATCTCTACCAGTAGCACTGCTTCATCCGCTGGGATTTCGAATGAACCAACTCCTGAAATGCCTTCTGCTACCAGCGTATGAGAGATCGCGTCATAGAGGTCAATCGAACCAGCATTCTTGTTTTCATACTCCACTGTTTTGCTTTCGCTAAATGGGTTGAAGTAGAGATACGTTGGGTAGTTGTTCGCACTATAGAAATCCGTCGCATTGCAATTCAACTGAAGGATTTTCTCCACGTTGGTTTGCTTGATAATTGCTCCGTAAATCCCTGAATAAGCAGAACTGTAAAGGCTAAACATGGATTCTTCCGGCTGTCCCGGCACCCAGTTAGGACCATCGCCTAATGCAACTGGCTCCACACCTTTCAATCGTTCTTTGCCATAAGCATCCGTCTTTCTTAGACCTTCATAAGCAACCACATTCTTAGTAATGCCTTTCTTTTCTGGTAGCCACTGATGCGCATCATCTATTTCGTATGGATAGAATAATCTGGTAGAGTTGGAAGCATTGAGCATCCACTTACCAATCGTTCTCGCATATGATGGATCATACTTCACCATCGGAACCAGTGGCCAAGCCATGCTGTGAGTGTTCATCAAGAAGGCATATCCTCCTCCATCGGTGATACTTCCCTGCAAGCCGTGAACATCATAAGGCCCCCATTTTTCAGAGATCACGCCCCAGCCGGTTCTTCCTCTTTCTGCTTTACAGCCATCGAAAGACCAGTTCAAGATTTTCAAAATGTCATAATTGGTACCATGCTCTGCATTTAATCGAGCAGCTACATAAGCTCCGAAAGGAAGCAATACTTCGTAGAAGCGGCTTTCTTTCAGGTTTTCAAGCGCTTCGATTGCTGACTTGGCTCCAGCCAAATACTTCTCATCACCGAATTTGTTATAAGCACTTAGCAATACATAAGCGTGACCGGCTGCTGCATCTTCCTGAGGTGGAATGTGATTATTCATTCCCGTCATGGTGGAATAATCAAAGTACGAGTATTCGTAATTGCCATTCAATACAGAATCGGCCTTGTAGAACTGCTCAGCAACTGTGCGCTGGATATTCTCCGCATTCTCAACATTTGGGAAGAGGTCACTTACTCCAAAAAACAACACGTTCGGGTACACATCATACCACCAGTCACGACCATATCCACCACCCAACATGGCGATATCTGGATTGGTGTTGTTCATGACGATGTTCCAGCCATTATCACTATTGAAATAGTTCTGAGCCATCTTCACGAAATTGTATCCATTCTGATTGGTCTTGTCTATTCCTGAAAGACCGGCACTCATCAAAGCTCCTAGGGAAGTCAACGACTCATGAAAATCAGGATGCGCTTTGAAGCCCTGACGCACATCCCCAATAACAGTGTACATACCATAAGTCACCTGATCAATGTTTCTTTTGGAGGAATCCAACCAAATCAATGGCATGTATTCACCTTCCTGTTTGAAGTCAAAAGCATACTGATCGAAGTTGATCGCCTTTTCCTTCCACTTCAATTGCTTGTACGGCTCAGGCTGGTTCGGCATTCCCTCCACTCGGCTGATAGCCGTTTGGGTAATTTTCTGAGGTGCTTCACCACACCCACTGATTAGCAGCGAGGTGGTGATGGCAACCAGTACATAATGTCTTTTAAATAGTTGTTTCATTTGCTGCTGCTACTGCAATTAGAGATTCTTCTTCTGTTTCACTTGATTTTCCTTCATAGGCATCTGCCTGCGTCGTGATGTGTTTCGCCAATGGAATGGATAGCAACTGCAACACCGCCACGACAATGAGAGAGTATTTCAGTGCGAATGTTTCTGACACATAAGTGGCCAGGGCAATGAACAATCCAAGACCAAAGAATCTGCCCAGATACAAGCCAAACTCATGATTGAAGATGTAGGCAAACTCGTTGCGCTTTTCCTTGGCAGAAACCACATCGATCACTCGCATTTGAATTGGGAAATACGCAATGTCATGAAGTGGTTGGAAGAGTACTTTACACAATACAAACACCATCACTCCGATCGATGAAAATAGGATTCCGTTGACCAATGTCCCTACAGTGAAAATGACTAAGCCTACCGATAGAATCGTAATACGATGCTTCGGTTTGGTCATTCGGCCGATAAGGTAGAGCATCACCGCAGTGAATGCCCCACTCACACCTTGTATCAATCCTAATGAGCCCTCATCACCAACAAGTCTCATAATCAATATGGCTGGTGCGGTTACCAGGTAACCTTGCACCATTCCCTTGAGGCCTGCCAGGGCCATCAACTTGTTCCATAATTGATCAAACTTGAAGAAGAGGAATTTCTTTTGTGCGGGATTTTTGAAACGATCCCTATGAATAACAATACTGGAAAGGATTGTCAGAACCACCACGGCTACTGTCACCATGCGATAACTCTGCACCATTTG
>CAXEKM010000900.1:0-3177 GCA_963996645.1 uncultured Marinoscillum sp. | reverse complement strand
TCAGATTTCTTTTCTTCAGTTACAGGTTCGGTTTCAATAGCTGCATCAAAGTCTTGAGTAGTACCCATGGTAGCGATCAGGCTTTCTACATCTTCTATGGTCACTGTTTGCCTGCCATCAGAAAGCTTGTCTAAAAAGATTTCTGCAATTCTGCTCTCAATGTCAGCGATGATTTCGCCACTATCTTCAAAAGTGGAAAAATACTTATTGACTGAATCGAGGTAATTTTTGAGTTTATCATAGCCATCTTCTTCTATATGGAAGATGATGCCTCCGATATTTATGCTAACAGTCTTTTTCATGATTTTGATTTTGAGTTGGTTTTTACAGAAATGATTTTCTGAGTAGATGAGACCAATTCGTCCCATGTTTCATCAAGTCCGGATAGAAAGGCCTTTCCATCCTCGGTGAGTGTGTAATACTTGCGTGGTGGTCCTGAACTGGATTCCACCCACTTATAATCTACCAATCCCGCCTTTCTAAGTCGAGTCAGTAGGGGGTAAAGGGTTCCTTCCACTACCATGATCCTGGCAGCTGTCAACTCTTCTATCATATCTGAAGCATAGACTTCACCTCTGGATATAATATGAAGGATGCAAAACTCAAGGATGCCCTTCCGCATTTGTACTTGTGTGTTCTCTATATTCATTAGTCCATGAGTTTAATGTTTAATCTGGTCAGTGCTTGTATATACGGAAAGGTACTATGCATGGCCGAGTACCTAGCAAAAAATATTACTATGCAGTGTAAATACTTTAAATAGTTATATGATTTATAAATTATATTATATTTACAGATGGTAATCAGCCTTCTTTAAGTCTTGGTCGAATTTGATTTTTTAGATGAGCCTCGCTGGTCTAAATTACAGTTACAATTCACGGTCGATGGCTAAATTAATACTCGTAGTAGCTGGGGTGTTCTGTCTAACGGGGTTACATGCTCAGGATAATACACCAAAATACAGCAATGAATTTTTGAATCTCGGGGTGGATGCTCGAGCCTTTGGAATGGGCATGAGTATGACTTCTCACGTCCAGGATGTTTCTGCTGGTTATTGGAATCCTGCCGGACTCAATCATTTGCAATCAGATTATCAATTGGAGTTGATGCACTCGGCCTATTTTGGTGGAGTAGCCAATTATGATTTTGGAACATTCGCAGCCCGTCTCAATGAAGAGTCAGTGCTTGGCGTTTCTGTTTTGAGGTTTGCCGTGGATGATATTGCCGATACCCGATTACTTTTTGATGCCAATGGAGGAATCAATTATGACAATATCCAATTCTTCAGTGCAGCTGATTACGCAGTATTGTTCTCTTATGCTAGAAATCTAAGTGTTTTAGGGGGAGTCAGCATTGGTGGAAATATGAAAATCATTCGCCGAGTGGTAGGTGATTTTGCTGATTCCTGGGGGTTTGGTTTGGATTTTGGAGTGCAGAAGGAATGGAGTGGTTGGAAGTTCGGCCTGATGGGCAAAGACATTTTTGGCACGTTTAATAGCTGGTCGATGAATGAAGCAGAGCTAGCTGATATTTTTACTCAAACGGGAAACGAGCTGTATACAAGATCTGTTGAGATTACTTTACCACGAGTCATATTAGGAGTAAGCCGAGAATTTACCTTTAGAGAGAAGTTTGGATTGCTGACATCTCTAGATTTGATAGCGACCACTGATGGTAAAAGAAATACCCTTGTGAAAACGGATTTAGTGTCGTTAGATCCAGTTTTTGGATTGGAGTTTGGCTACAAACAATTAGCATTTCTAAGGGGAGGAATTGGGCAGTTTCAGCAGATCAAAGACTTTGATGGATCTACCTCCTGGTCTTTTCAGCCCAATGTAGGTGTCGGTTTTAAAATACAGGAAGTGAGCATTGATTATGCATTCACAGATATCGCAGATCAGTCAGCAGGTTTGTATTCTCATGTGTTCTCAGTAAAAGTTGATTTCAATGTGGAAGATTAAAGTTCAGATACTCGTTTTCATTTTGCTGGGAAATCTCGCCTATTCACAGTCTTTTGGAAATGAATGGATAGAGTCGGACAAATCATACTACAAGCTAAAAGTAGTGGAGGATGGTCTGTATCGAGTGACAGCTACTGAATTATCTAATGCAGGTGTCCCTGTCGCCAATATAGTTGCTGGGCGATATCAACTATTTCATAAAGGTAAGGAAGTGGCCATTCAGGTATTTGATGATAATGGCGATGGTCGTTTGGATTATTTTGACTTTTATGGTCAGAAAAATGATGGTCAGGCAGATACTGATTTGTACAAAGAACCTGAAGCCCAACCTCATGCCTATTATAGCTTATTTACGGATACGGCCAGTTACTTTCTTACCTGGCATTTGACCAGTTCTACAGGTAAACGAATGTCTTTTTCTTCTATTAATGATCCAGGGGGAGTGTCTCCGACTACCTATCATATAGACGAAGAACTTGTGCTGAATACTGGAAATTATACCTCTGGCTTACGTTATGGATCTGGGTTTGACATTCAGTCAGGAGTCTACGACTATGGAGAAGGTTGGGTAAGCGGAAATATTTCCAAAGGGAATAATCGTACCTATGAATTTAATTTCGATGATTTTGATGTCAATGGTACTAAGCCCAAGGTGGAGTTGGTGGTACATGGGATCAGTAATCTAAGTCATGTTACTCAGGTCAGCGTAGGCCCAACTGTAACAAGCTTAAGAGTAGTTGGAGAGTTAAGCTTTTCCGAGCGTAGGCATCAATATTTTAGTAGTGATATTGAGTGGTCAGACCTAAGTGCAACCGGGGATTTGGTTGTAAGAGTTACTTCAGTAGGAGTAGAAGGAGTTACGGATGTCATAGCTATGGCTTATGTCAAGGTCAGCTATGCTCAGGAGATGACTATCGAGTCTGGGTCGAAGAAATTTAACATTGAAGATTCTGATAATGCCAGACAGTATGTGACCGTATCAACAGCTAATGCTACGTCGTTCCGAGTGTTTGATGTGTCAAATCCAGCTAATGTAGCTCGAGTTGCTAGAATAACTTATTCCGATCGATTAGAATTCGTCTTTCAAGATAGCACTGCAAACAAACGTTCATTTCTGGTGACCTCTGAAGTGAAATCTGTTGCGAATATTGTAGAATCAACAATTTCTTCTTTGAATGTTGGTGCTGCTGATTATCTGATCATCTCAAATCGCGTA
>CAXEKM010000899.1:0-4265 GCA_963996645.1 uncultured Marinoscillum sp. | reverse complement strand
TGTTACTACTCTACCATCTTGTGAACCTCCATTGTTTTCAACAATGAAATCACCAACTACAGTTAGATCCCTACTCGTCCCAGTACCATCTCCAAACTGGAAGGTCCCATAACGAACCGTAAAATTGCCGTTTATTGTCAGGTCTGCACCTAGTTGAACAACATCTGTTGGACTATTTAGCATGATTCTTACGTCCTTAAAGGTTTCGTTCTGATCAAACAACAGGCCAGTACCACGAACAGAAAGCAGTCCTCCGTTAGCTGGATTGCCAAAACCATTGGAAGATGTAGTAATACCATCTGGGAAATTGGACAATCCCCCGTTCCCACTCATTTCTATTATCCCCTGCCCGTTGATTTGGTTGAAATCATGACCCGTTGACGAAGTAACATTGAGTTTACCATCTACCGTAATACTACCTGTTTTCAAATTGTTAGTAGTAGATTGGATAGTGACAGTCTTCCCATTTCGTATAATGACATCATCTTCTACACCTGGTACTTCATTAGAAGGGTTATTGGGAATCGGTGCCGAACCAGCATCTAAAGTCCAAATAGCCGGGTCTGACCAATCACCATTTTGCAACACATACCAAGCTCTTGATGTCAGCTGATTACCTCTTCCAAGTGTATAATATCCTGATTTCAGTCTACTAGCGGGAATGGTGACAACCACTTGATCGGTATTCTCAACTGCATATCCATATGCAAAAACTCTGGAAAAGTCATCGGATGTACTTGCTCGATATAATAAGACATAGTCAGATGCACTACCAGAAAAAGTTAATCCTGCTTCAGAAAAATCAAACACAAACTTAGATTCGATGGTAGCAGCATCTAATGTACCATCCTGACTTACTTCCAGATAGTAATCTTTATTCCAACGATCGGTGATGTCACCACTTGAAATATCAGCTGCCGCAATGTTGCTTGTACTTCCGTCGGCATGCACGATAGCGGCATCATGAGCGAATAATACAAACTCATTTGAACTATTAAGGCCACTTATTGCCTCAACTTGTAACCCACTAGAATATCCCGAAACATCATGTGTTTGGATCCCATCACTGGTACCAATTCCCCTTATATCTTCCTTATAATTAGCAGCATAATTGACTGAATTTCCAAAAAAATCATTGGTAATCGTGAGCCCGTATTTTTCAGCTAAATAGTTTTCAATTACCAGTCGTTCTCCACCATTAAGGGCAGTTCTATACATGATTAATTCTGCTATTTCACCATCAAAGTAGGTTCCATAATTATCGTTCAGTGCTCCCAGAAAGACTGAGGATGTCGAATTATTCACTGTACCCGTTTTGTTACCTGAGGCCTCTTGCTCAGAAGCTAAAAACAACTTTTGCTGTGAGCCATCATAGGTTGCCGAAAATATATTATCACCTGACACAGTGGCTGTGCTAGAAACTATACCATTATTACCAGTGGTATAAATGTTCATATGGAGGTTATTCCCAGTATAAGTGTAGAGATAGTAAGATACCTGAGAAGAATAAGTGGTACGCTTGGAAAATATTCCCCGTGGATTGGCATCGGTTGTTGTCCTTTGATAAACTCCTAATATGGTAAATTCATCAAGGTTTAGGTCAAAGTCATCATCATCTGGGTGAACAAGGTATCTTTCCGTCCCATCAAACCTAACCACATTGAAAGAGCCAGAACTCAACCCATCATTTCTAAATACAGGAACTGCATCTGACCCTTGTTGAACAAAATCATTGCCATTTCCAGACACATCACTCCATGTAGTAATTGGATCATCATTGACTAAAGAGCCAGAAAGTGAAGATGGGTTTTGTGCATCAAGCCAAAGAATATTACTACTGGCATTTCCTACGCCTGCTGGCCCTGTTTGGGAAAATGTAGGATTAGATAAAGCTCCAATGACGCTAATCAGAATAAATAGACGGTACATATGCATTTCGTGTTGACAGTGGTTGACAGTACTAAAACTGATGTCTCTCAAACGCAAATCTTCCTAGAAATACCTAGATAATCAAATATTATCGACGAACAATGCTATTTTCTTAGGCAAAATGCTTACTATTTTCACGTAATACTATTCCTGAGTAGCTACAATCCCAGTTTTTCTTCCACTTTTTACAAATTCCATATTTAAATAGCTTGAAGTCAGTGATTTTACGAAATATCGATTAATGGTTCCATTTGACAGTTCAACATACAAACTGTCAGTAAAATAACCACTACCACCAGAGGCTGTTAATTCTCCCAAAAAGGTTGTGTCGTAGGTCACACAATCTCCAAGTTTTCGTAATTCATAGCTGGCTATAGAATCACTCGTAATGTATGCGAATGCAAGTCGTAAACTGTCAGTACAGGTTGACATTGATATTTCATTATCATCTTCTTTCCAATTGGTAACCAACCAATTCTTGCTATCGCCATCAGTAAGCATGTATTCCACCTGATATGGCCAGTAGCCTTCAGGAAAATAACCATCCTCGCAAGCCGCAAGGCCGGCAACAAGTACCATCAGATAGAATACCGCTTTTTTCAAAATCAACTATTGAATTTACCTTTTAACATTGCCAGCTTAGCTTGAAGATCACCTTCTGGCTCTTTTTCTTGCCTTCTTTTTTGCTTTGGTGCAGGTTGACCAAATGGATCCGATTTCATAGAAAGTGAAATTCTCTTTCTCGGAACATCTACCTCTAGAACTGTCACATTCACCTTTTGTTGGAGCTTAACTGCTGCAGCTGGATCTGAAACGAAGTTGTCAGACAAATGACTGACATGAACCAATCCATCTTGATGTACCCCCACATCAACGAACGCTCCAAACTTAGTAATATTGGTTATGATTCCTGGAAGTTTCATTCCAATTGTCAAGTCTTTGATTTCGTGAACATGATCCGCAAATGCAAATGCCTCAAACTGCTCACGAGGGTCACGACCTGGCTTAGCCAATTCTTCCAAAATATCTTTAAGCGTAGGCAGACCAACTGTATCAGTGACGTATTTCTTAAGATCAATACGACTTCTTAGGTTTTGATCTCTCACCAAATCCTCCACAGAACAACCAAGATCTTTTGCCATGGTATTAACTGTTTCATATCGCTCTGGGTGAACAGCACTTTCATCCAAAACATTGGTTGCACCTTTGATTCTCAAGAAACCAGCGGCTTGTTCAAATGCTTTATCTCCTAATCGCGGAATAGCCTTCAACTCGCTTCTGCTTTTGAAAGCTCCATTAGCATCACGATGCTTTACAATGTTCTCAGCTAGTTGCGGCCCCAGACCAGAAACGTAAGTCAACAATTGCTTACTCGCTGTATTCAGCTCTACCCCTACACCGTTCACACAACTCATTACCACGTCATCCAATGAATGCTTCAATTCATTCTGATCCACATCGTGTTGATATTGTCCTACACCAATCGATTTAGGATCAATTTTCACCAATTCTGCCAAAGGATCCATCATACGACGCCCAATAGAAACAGCTCCTCGCACAGTTACATCGTATTCTTTAAACTCTTCACGAGCCACTTCAGAAGCAGAATAAATAGATGCTCCACTTTCATTCACCATCGCAATGATGATGTTTCTAGGAAGACCTAGAGACTTCACAAACTGCTCAGTTTCTCTACTTGCTGTACCATTACCTATGGCGATTGCTTCAATATTATGTTTTTGCGCCAATGCCATTACTACAGCACCAGCAGTATGTTGATCATTCTGCGGAGCATTTGGATAGATCGCAGTATTTTCTAACAATTTACCTTGACGATCCAGACAAACCACCTTACATCCTGTTCTGAAGCCTGGATCAACCGCCATGACCGCTTTCTGCCCAAGAGGTGCAGCCATCAACAATTGCTTCAGATTCTCCGCAAATACGGTGATCGCTTCAAGATCAGCAGCTTTCTTACTTTCTAGACGTGCTTCAGTTTCGATACTTGGCTTGATCAAACGCTTATAAGAATCTTTTAAAGCGATTTCAACTTGCTCCGAAGCGGCATTGTGTCCCTGAACAAACATTCTACTTAATGTATCAAAAGCCATTTCTTCAGGAATTGATGTATCCATCATTAGGATACCTTCTCTCTCAGCTCTTCTAATCGCTAACAACCGGTGAGATGGAATATCTTTCAAACCTTCTTCCCATTCGAAGTAATCCTTGTATTTACTTCCTTCTTCTTCTTTTCCTTTCAGGACACGTGAGCTTACAACACCTTCAGACTTGAATAGTGCTCTTACTTTCTTTCTTGCATCAGCATCTTCACTAAT
>CAXEKM010000898.1:0-6047 GCA_963996645.1 uncultured Marinoscillum sp. | reverse complement strand
GTGAAAAATCAGTAACTGTATCTGAGGCGACGGATGTGAAAATTGAGCACGTAGCAGCGGATGGTTCGGTGACTGTGTTGAAAGATAAAGTCTCTTTGAAAGCTGGTGAGGTGATCGATGCGGCTGTAATGAGTGGTGCTAAATTGAGCTCATTCTTAGAAGCTGAAGTTGCAAAAGCGAAAGAAGAGGATGTCTTGTTCTCTGTTCACTTGAAAGCAACTATGATGAAGGTTTCAGATCCTATCATCTTTGGTCATGCAGTATCTGCATACTACAAATCAGTATTCGAAAAGCACAGTGAGACATTCAAATCTTTGGGTGTTGATCCAAACAATGGAATGGGTGATGTTTTAGCTAAAGTGAATACACTAGATGATGCTAAAAAATCAGAGATTCTTGCGGATATCGATGCGTGCTATTCAGCTCAGCCTCCAATGGCAATGGTTAATTCTGATAAAGGAATCACTAACCTTCACGTGCCGAGTGATGTGATCATCGATGCTTCTATGCCTGCAGCTATCAGAACATCTGGTAGAATGTGGGGACCAGATGGTAAGCCAAAAGACACCAAGTTTGTTATTCCAGACAGGTCTTATGCAGGTGTTTACGATGCAGTAATTGAAGACTGTAAAGCGAACGGAGCTTACGATCCAACAACTATGGGAAGTGTATCCAACGTTGGTTTGATGGCTCAAAAAGCGGAGGAATACGGTTCGCATGACAAAACATTTGAAATTGCTAGCGCAGGTGCTGTAAAAGTAACAGATGCTGCTGGCAATGTGTTGATCGAGCAAGCTGTAGAAGCTTCTGATATTTTCAGAATGTGTCAGGTGAAAGATGCTCCAATCCAGGACTGGGTAAAACTAGCAGTAACAAGAGCGAAAGCCACAGGAGTGCCTGCTGTTTTCTGGTTAGACAAAAACAGAGCGCATGATGCTCAGCTAATCGAGAAAGTAAACACTTACTTGAAAGATTACGATACTTCAGATATCGAAATTCATATCTTATCTCCAATTGAGGCGACTAAGTTCTCTGTAGAGCGCATTAGAAAAGGTTTGGATACTATTTCCGTAACTGGAAACGTATTGAGAGACTACTTGACGGATTTGTTCCCAATTTTGGAAGTTGGTACTAGTGCGAAAATGCTTTCTATCGTTCCATTGATGAACGGAGGAGGATTGTTTGAAACTGGTGCTGGTGGATCAGCTCCTAAGCACGTAGAGCAGTTTGTAGAAGAAGGTCACTTGAGATGGGACTCATTAGGTGAATTCCTGGCTTTGGCTGCTTCTTTGGAGCACTTGAGCAAAGTGGATGCTAATCCAAGAGCACAAGTGTTGGCAGACGCGTTGGATGCTGCAACAGGTAAATTCCTAGATGAGAATAAATCACCTTCTAGAAAGGTAAACGAAATAGATAACAGAGGTAGTCACTTCTATCTGGCTCTTTACTGGGCTGAAGCTCTTGCTTCACAAAATGAAGACGCAGCTTTGAAAGACATCTTTGCAGGTGTAGCTCAAGAATTGCAAGCTAGTGAAGCAAAAATCAATGAAGAATTGATCGCTGCTCAAGGTGCTGCTGTAGAGATTGGTGGATACTATAAGCCAAGTGATGAATTAACATCTGCGGCTATGAGACCAAGTGCTACTTTGAACGGAATCTTAGGCGGAATCGCTTAATTCCTAAGAAATGGATAAAAGTAAAAAGCTGATTTACGGTAAGTAGATCAGCTTTTTTGTTTTCATTGATTTTTTAAAATCTAGCATCTAGCATCTAGCATCTAGCATCTTAAATATCACAGATCTGTATGGCTTCTTTCAATGAAGCAAATTGATCTTCTCTTTTCGGAATAAACTCTTGTGCGACGAATCCGGTGAAGCCAGTTTCATAAATAGCTTTCATTATCGCTGGATAGTAAAGTTCCTGATCAGTACCAATTTCATTTCTTCCAGGTACTCCTGCTGTATGATAATGGGCAATGTATTGATGATACTTCTGGATAGTTGCGATGATGTCTCCTTCCTGAACCTGCATGTGGTAGATGTCATAAAGAATCTTAAAATTTGGACTACCAAGTTTTTCACACAGTCTAGCGGCCCACTCAGTGCTATCGGCCATATAATCTGGATGGTTCACTTTGGAGTTGAAGATCTCTATACAGATAGTCAATCCACGTTTTTCAGCTTCTTTTACAATTGGGTCCAATCCCACAGCACAGTTCTCCAAACCAACTTCGTCATCCATGCCATGTCTGTTTCCAGAAAAACAGATAATATTCTGAAAACCAGCATCCTGAACTTTCGGCATTAAGTCAAAGTACTCTTTTTTGTGACCAGCATGATTTTTAGGATTGTTGAAGCTATCTGTATGGTGTAATGGCACACTGTTACACATCGCACAGGTCAGTCCATATTTGTTGATGGTAGCATAATCTTCTGGATCTACCAACTCAACAGATTTGATTCCGAGTTCTACAGCCCACTCGCACAGCTCCTCTACAGTCTTGCTTCCAAATGGCCATCGAGTGACAGAGTGATTGATATTGCCATTCAGTTTAAATGGTTTTTTATCACTTGCAGAAGCTAACGATGGTAGTCCTGTTAGCGCCGCTGCTGATATGCCCGCCATGTTTTTAAGAGCTGTTTTTCTGGTCATTTTCATGAGACCAATATAGTTAGTTTTATTAAATCTGCTAACGCAAACGTTTTCATTGAAATTCTTTCAAAAAAGGTGCGTCTTTATGACGCATTATTGATTAGATTAGAAAACTCAAGAAACACAAAAATCCAGATGAACATAAACAATAAGGCTAAAGCTCAGAATACTTACGACGCAATAGTGGTAGGTACGGGAATCAGTGGTGGCTGGGCTGCTAAGGAGTTGACCGAGAAAGGTCTCAAGACGCTTGTGCTCGACAGAGGTAGAAATGTGGAGCATGTAAAAGATTATCCAACTATGAATTTGAATCCATGGGAGCTTCCTCATGATGATCAGGTTCCTGCGGAAGAGCGCAAGGATTACGAAAAACAACTCCGTACAGGCTACACCATCAGAGAATCTACCAAACACTGGTGGATCAAAGATTCAGAGCATCCTTATTCAGAAACCAAGCGATTTGATTGGATTCGTGGATACCATGTGGGTGGTCGTTCGATCATGTGGGGTCGTCAGTCTTACAGATTGAGTGATTTGGATTTTGAGGCAAATGCCAAAGATGGGATTGCCGTGGATTGGCCAATTCGCTACAAGGATTTGGAGCCATGGTACGAATATGCTGAAAAGTGGATCGGTGTGAGCGGAAGAAAAGAAGGTCTTGCACATCTGCCTGATGGCAGTTTCTTGCCTCCAATGGAATTGAATTGTTTGGAAGAACATGTGCGTGATTCTATTTCGCAAAACTTTGAAGATCGATTATTGACTATTGGTAGAACTGCCAATATCACAGTAAATCATAATGGACGTGCCCACTGTCATTACAGAAATCTTTGTATGCGTGGATGTCCATTTGGAGGCTACTTTAGTAGTCAGAGTAGTACGTTGCCAGCTGCTATGGCAACTGGAAATATGACTCTGAGACCTCATTCCATAGTAACGGAAGTGATGTATGATCCAGAAACGAAAAAGGCTACTGGCGTAAGAGTTCAGGATGCTGAAACTGGCGAAGTGCAGGAGTTTTATTCAAAAATTGTGTTCCTGAATGCTTCAGCTATTGCTTCTACTTACATTTTGTTGAATTCAAAAAGTGAGTACCATCCAAACGGAATGGGTAACCTATCTGGTGAACTTGGTAGAAACTTGATGGATCACCACTTCAAAGCGGGTGCTGAAGGAGATTATGACGGTTTTGAGGATATGTATTACCATGGAAGACGTCCGAATGGAATTTATATCCCGAGATTTAGAAATATCAATGAAAAACATCCTGACTTTATTCGTGGATACGGATATCAGGGAGGAGCAAGTCGTCAGGAATGGAGATCTGCTATCGCTGAGTTGGGTATTGGAGAAGAGTTAAAAGAAGATATCAAAACTCCAGGAAAATGGAGAATGGGCTTGATGGGCTTCGGAGAGATGCTTCCATATCATGAAAACAAGATGGAAATCAATCCTGATAAATTAGACAAGCATGGATTGCCGACCATCACATTTGATTGTGAGTTTAAGGATAACGAGTTGGCCATGCGCAAAGACATGCAAGCCTCAGCTGCTGAGATGTTGGAAAAAGCTGGATTGAAAAACGTTCGTACCTATGATAACATCGGTGGGCCTGGTCTTGGTATTCATGAAATGGGTACTGCAAGAATGGGACGTGATCCAAGAACGTCTGTATTGAATGGAAACAATCAGGTACACGAAGTACAAAACGTATTCGTAACGGATGGTGCAGCCATGACTTCTTCTGCATGTCAGAACCCATCACTTACCTATATGGCATTGACTGCTCGCGCGGCAGACTTTGCAGTAAATGAACTTAAAAAAGGAAATCTCTAATCATGGAAAATATCAAAAGAAGAGAAGCGATACGAAGAACTGCCTGGATCATGGGAGGTGTATTAAGTGCACCAACGATTGCTGGTATTCTGAATGGATGTACTCCAAAGCCTGAGCTGACATGGACGCCAAGTTTCTTCCCTGAAGATCAAGCCAGATTGGTGATGGAGATTTCTGAAACGATCATACCTAAAACAGATACTGCAGGAGCAAAAGAGATTGGCGTTCCAGGATTTATCGAAGAGATGGTAAGCATCGTTTGGGATGAAGATAGACGCAAAGAATTTACTGATGGCCTAATGAAGTTCAATGAAGAATGCAAGCAGGAAACAGGAGATGACTTTGTGGCTTTGGATGCAGCTAAGAAGAAGGAATTCTGTCAGAAAAAAGATGCGGAAGCAAAAGCTGCTCCATGGGGTCAAAAGCCAGTTTTTTGGTCTCTAAAGGAATTGACTATTGTGGGGTATTATACTTCTGAACATGGAGCTACAGAGGAGTTGCAATACATTGCTATTCCTGTGGAGCAACACGGTTGCCAGCCATTGTCTGAAACCGGAAACGGCAAAACCTGGGCAACTTCATAATTTAGAATTTTCGAGGATTGATTATAAAGCCATTATGACATTGCCGTCATGATGGCTTTTCTTTTTTGGAAAGAACAGCAATAACTAATAATTTTTCTCGATCTCTAATCCTAGTTTTTTAGCAATTGGCTTCAATCGCTTTACTAGATCTTCCTCAGATTTTGAAGAGATCAATTCAAACTTTTTGCCATCTGTGGTTTTTACAAAAGATTGAAATTCTCGATTAGTGAATGTGCTGCTTTGACCACCTCTGCCATGCATTGTTTGCGAAGAAAGGTTCGAGTTAATGAAGATTTTGTCCAGTGCTGTATATTTTTGCACCTCCATTTTTTTGAGCCCTAGTATCAAATATCCTTCCATGACTATTTTTTCTTCAGGGATTATTTGAAAGAGATAAAAAGAGGACCAAACTAATGGTATAAGAAAAGAAATGCCAATACAGACGGAAATAGCCGCAATTTCCTGAAGGTTTTCCAGCGATAAACCCATTCCTATGAATACCATAACGGTAATTATAAACCTGAAATGGGCTGGAACAATTCGCCCTTGATTAATGGTGACTTTTCTAGACATAATTATTCAAAAAAAATTACAGCAAAACCCAAAACTCTGTGATTACATCTCAGTTAGAAATACTATGATCAAAGAAATTCCTTTATTTCCATTGAACCTAGTCGTTTTTCCAGGAGAGGAACTCAATCTGCATATTTTCGAGCCCCGATATAAGCAGCTGATCAATGATTGCTTGACGAACCACTGCACGTTTGGTATTCCGTCTTATGTGTTGACAAAGGTAGAGTATGGAACGGAAGTTAAAATAACAGAAGTCACTAAGACCTATGAAGATGGTCGCATGGATATCAAAACGGAGGGGCTGGGAGCGTTTAATGTCCAAAATTTCATCAATCCCTGGAATGATAAAGAGTATGCAGGAGGTCCTGTAGAGTTTATTGAGTTTGAAGATGAGTTGGATCC
>CAXEKM010000897.1:0-3101 GCA_963996645.1 uncultured Marinoscillum sp. | reverse complement strand
TTTCCAGAAATATCTAATTCAGGATCACTTTCTGCGAAGCCTTTCTCCTGAGCCAGATGTAATGCGTCTTCAAATGATAAACCCTCCTCTCTCATTTTAGAAAGAACGTAGTTAGTTGATCCATTGAGAATGGCTCTTATAGAGGAGATTTCTTGCTGCTTGAAGAACTGCTCCAGATTGTGCAAAATCGGAATGGATCCTGCAACTGCTGCTTCATATAGGAAAGGAGCTTCATATTGCTCATGCCAGGTAGCTACTTCCTCCATGTGTTCAGCAATCATTTTTTTGTTCGCAGAGATTACACCTTTTCCAGCTGTCAAAGCAGTTTTGACGATCTCATAGCTAGCTTCGGCATCGTCAGTAAGCTCTACTATGATGTCAATCTCTGGATCATTTAACAAATCGCTTGCTTCCGTAGTGAAAACGGCCGGATCTAGATCCCGGAATTTCTCACGGTTTTTAATGCATACTGATTTGATACGTACGTCTAGATGAGAATTCGTTTGCAAGGTTTGATAAAAACCTCTTGCTACTTCTCCAAAACCAAACAATCCAAGGATCTTCGTCATTTTAAAAATTCTTTTAGTAGTTGGGAAATTGTTGCTGCTTCTGTTAGAAATCCATCATGACCGAAATGGGAATTGATGATTTCTAGTGAGGAGTTCGGGATGCTGTCTGCTAAGAACTTCTGTTCATGTGGAGGGAACAACATGTCGCTGCTAATACCAATGACTAAGGTTCGAGATTTGATTCTTTTTAATGCAGCTTCGGCAGAACCAAAGTGTCTTCCTAAATGGTGGCTATCCATAGCTTTGGATAAATAATAATAGCTCGGCACAGAGAAACGTTTTCTAAGCTTCTCACCTTGATATTGCTGATAGGAAGAAGCTGAAAAATTATCCCAACGCTGATCCACATCCTTTTGTGTGCTATTGTAGGTGTCATAATGACGATACGAAAGCATAGCGATCGCTCTAGCTGCCTCCAGACCTTTAGCCGAGTCGATGTTTTCTAATGCCATGCGCTGTGCTTCATTAAAAGCAATGCCCCATGGTGAATGGAATGCATTCGTTGCCAGTGGAACGATGTTCTCGAATAATTCTGGTTCCTGAACAGCCCATTCTAAAAGCTGTTGTCCTCCCATCGAGCCACCAATTCCAAGATATATTTTGTCAAGCTCGAGATGATTTTTCAAAATCTTGTGAGCTTTCACCATATCATTGATAGTCACCAAAGGGAAGTTCATGTTGGATGGGCCTGTCGTTCCATAACAGGAACCCAGCATGTTGGCACAAATGATAAAGTGTTCTTCCGGGTTAATTACCTGATCGTATCCTACCATTTCTGGCCACCATTCCTGAGGGTTACCATTCGCTGTAAGCGCATGAAATACCCAAACCACATTGGATTTGGTCTCATTAAGTGTGCCCCACGTGGTGTAAGCAATCCGCACATTCTGAAGTGTGTCACCACACTCCAGAACGATTGGATCTTTAGCCTTAAGGATTATCGATTTAGGCTCTATTTGTGTTGTTTTACTCATTGTCTATCTTCTGAGCGTATATTTTTTCAAATGCCTGTTGGAAATCAGCCTTGATGTCATCAATGTGCTCTATTCCAACAGAGACTCTTAATAAATTTGGTAATACTCCAGCATGCAGCTGTTCTTCACTGGTCAACTGCTGGTGCGTAGTGGCTGATGGTTGAATGATCAACGTTTTGGCATCACCCACATTAGCCAGATGACTCACAAGCTTTAGGTTGTCAATCAATCCAGTTGCTTCTTCTTTTTCACCTTTGATTGTGAATGACAATACTCCTCCAAATCCGTTTCTAAGGTATTTTTTAGCAAGCTCATGGTAGCTGCTGCTTTCCAGACCTGGATAATTTACCGATTCTACCAGTGGATGAGATTCCAGCCACTGAGCAAGTTCCAGTGCATTGTCTACCGTTCTTTGTACTCTCAAAGAAAGGGTTTCTAAACCCTGAGTTAATAAGAAGCTGTTAAACGGACTTAAAGCTGGACCAAAATCACGTAACCCTTCTACTCTTGCTCTGATCGCAAAGGCAATGTTTGGAAGACCCAATGGATTTCCCTCACCAAAGACATCCCAGAATACCAGGCCGTGATAGCCTTCAGATGGTTCTGTAAACTGAGGAAACTTACCGTTCGCCCAGTTGAATTTTCCACTGTCGATGATTACACCACCAACACTAGTTCCATGTCCACCAATCCATTTAGTAGCAGAGGCCGTAACCACTGCAGCCCCATGCTCGATTGGTCTGAATAAGTATCCACCAGCACCAAAGGTATTATCGACTACTAATGGAATGTTGTGTTTATCCGCTACAGCCGCAATCGCTTCAAAATCTGGTACATTGAATCCTGGGTTTCCAAGTGTTTCCAGATAGATCGCTTTGGTGTTATCGTCAATTAGTTTCTCAAACTCTTCAGCTTGATCACTTTCTGCAAAGCGAGCTTCTATTCCTAGTCTTTTGAAGGCTACTTTGAACTGATTGTAAGTACCTCCATAAAGGAATGAAGTAGAGACGAAGTTGTCTCCAGCTTGAAGAATGTTGTTGAGTGCCAGGAATTGTGCTGCTTGTCCAGAACCGGTTGCCACTGCAGCCACACCACCTTCTAATGCTGCTATTCTTTGTTCGAAAACATCAGTAGTAGGATTCATGATCCTGGTATAGATGTTGCCAAACTCTTTCAATGCGAACAGGTTAGCGCCGTGCTCTGCATTTTTGAATACATAAGAGGTAGTTTGATAAATAGGTACTGCTCGGGAACAGGTAGTTGGATCGACTTCTTGACCTGCGTGTAGTTGTAGTGTTTCGAATTTATAATCAGACATTGCTTTAAAATTTTTGAATTGAAAAAATGAGTATGTGTGCTTTTCTGACCGGAGACAGTCGAGATGACCTGGCCGGCAGGATTGATCAAGCTGCTTGAATCAAACTTGCGGGATTAGCTCATGCAACACATACAGCAAGCATTGCTGATGTAATCAGAAACAATAGAGTGATTGGTTTCACTGCCTTGCAATGAAACGTTTGCTTTCGCGAACGAGATTTTGTTGAATTTCATAACTATC
>CAXEKM010000896.1:0-7651 GCA_963996645.1 uncultured Marinoscillum sp. | reverse complement strand
GATGGTGCTGATTTTAGAGTGGAAGGTCAATTCAATGATTTTAATACTCAAAACCCTTTTAATAGAATGGTTTATGCAAACGATACTTTGTATGGGACAACCAGCTATGCTTACGGAACACTATTTGCGTATGATGTTTCTTCAAGTGTCTGGGTGGAAAAAAGAAAATTTATATCTGCAGATGGAGGTTATCCAGTTGTCACTTTCAATGAAGATAGCACCGTTCTATATGGTAAAACGATTAATAATGGAGCAAATGGCAATGGCGGGTTGTTTAAATATGACTTGCAGAGTAATACCTTCACAAAGCTCTATGATTTTCTGAATGAGGATGATGGTTCTTACGGGGCAGGCCACTTATTTCTTGCTTCTGATGGAAAATTTTATGGTATTAATAACTCAGGTGGAGCTAATGGTTTCGGAACCATATTTAGTCTTGATCCTTCATCAGACACTTTCACAAAACTAGTTGATTTCACAGAAAACATGGAAGTTGAAGCTAGCTTCATAGAGGGAAAACCTGGACATTTATACGCTACAAGTAGAAGAGGAGGTGCTTCTGATTACGGAACAATATTTGAATACAACATTGAATCAAACAGCGTAACTTATATTTATAATTGTCAGTCTGATGCCAGGTTGTTAGAGTCTGATTTAACACTGTTACCAGATAGTTCAGGATTTGTAACAGTTGCTGTATATAGTTTGTCTGGCAATGGATCGGTGCTCCAATTTAATCTTGCTGATAGTTCACATGCGATTTTATATGATTTTGAAAGAGAACTAGCACGTACTCCAAGAACTACACTTCTAGCAAAGTCAGCTGATTATATTGTTTTCCCTGATGCCAATTTCAAGGCAGCCTTGTTAGCTCACACCACTACCATTGATACAAACGGAGATGGTGAAATACAGGTAGATGAGGCAGAGGAAGTAACTGAGTTGACAGTTATATCAGCCAATATAACCAACCTTGCTGGGATAGAGTATTTTGTAAATTTAACTTCGCTAAATGCAGAAAAAAATGATTTAACAGCTATTGACCTTTCCAAAAATCTAAACTTGGAATCACTAATTCTAGATCAAAATGATCTGGAAGCAATAGACTTATCATCATTAACGTCTCTTGATTATTTTTCAGCCAGGCAGAATAATTTGATAAGCATTGATTTGAGTCAGAATTTGTTGCTGGAGGATTTATATGTAAGTGATAACGACCTCTCAACCATTGATGTCAGTCATTTGATCAGTCTAAAAAATTTGCAAATCCGGAATAACAGTCTTACCAGTCTGGATGTTTCGGCCAACTCTGTATTGCGAAATCTCTATGTTCGTTCTAATCATTTGAGTTCAATTGATGTTTCCAATAATAGTGTCCTTGACTTACTTGAAGTCGAGAATAATAGCTTGAATCAACTTAATGTCACGGCAAATCCAGGTATTAGTTATTTGTGGATCGACAACAATGAGTTGGTGGAGCTGGATTTGTCCAACAATGATGATTTGGTAGATTTTACAGCTTCTGGCAACAATCTGGTTTCACTGGATCTTTCTGCCAAATTAAGTCTTGGCCGTATTTTGCTGGCTAATAACAACCTTCTGTCTTTAAATATAGCGAATGGCAATAATGCAGAATTGATAGCTGCTGAGTTTCAAGTGCAGGGTAATCCAAATCTTAAATGTGTGCAGGTAGACGATTTTGCTTACGCTACCACCACGTTTACCAATATCGATGCTGGTTTGTCATTTAGTGAAACTACTTGCGGTCTTTACTTCCCGGATGCTAACTTCGAAGCTGCACTAATTGCACATTCACCGCTAATCGATACAGATGAGAATGGTGTGATTACAAAAGAAGAAGCTGATGCTTTTACAGGTACAATCAATGTGGAGAATCAGAGCATATCTAATCTGATGGGTATCGAATACTTTACAGCACTTACAGGGTTGGATGCATCTGGAAATGCGATAGATTCTATTAATTTAGCTTATAACACTGGGTTAACAGAACTGGATCTTTCTTCTACCAATCTGGACACGGTTTCTTTGACTTTTAATGATGCCCTGACAGTCTTAAACTTGACTGGAACAAGTATTGCAGGAATAGATTTCAGTAATAACATACTGTTAGAGGAAGTAAGAATGGATAATACAAATCTTACTTCATTGGATGTGACAGGGCTTTCGGCCTTAACCATGCTCACGTTATCTGGTGTGGCTGTTGGTAATTTAGATCTGTCTCAAAATGACCAGTTAGATCATTTGAATGTGCAAAGAAATGGAGCCACAGAACTGGATCTGTCAAACAACCCTTTGTTGACTTACTTAAATGCTGGGACTAATTCATTGACCTCACTTGATTTATCTGCAAATACGCTTTTACGCACGGTATATATTGGTGAAAACATGATTTCAGATCTGGATTTGAGCATGCTATCTGATCTACAAAACCTTTCAGTTCAGGATAATGGAATGCAGTCATTGAATCTGCAAACAGGAAATAACTCAAATATGATCATTGTTAAACTGCAAGAAAATCCTGATTTGACTTGTGTTACAGTTGATGATATTGATTATTCAGCGGCTAACTGGACCAATGTGGATGAGGCTATCAATTTCAGTTTGAATTGCTCCAATGTGGCAAATGATATCCTTACTTTTTCTATTCCATCACAAGTTGGTTCTTCAGAAATCAACACAACGTCCCATCGTGTTAATGTCTTGATGGCTGTTGGCACAGACTTATCCAGCTTGATTCCAACTTTCACTATCTCGGATGGAGCCACTTCTTCGGTTGAATCAGGAGTTGCTCAAGACTTTAGCTCTTCTTTTACACTTACTGTTACAGCAGAAAATCCATCCCAAGTGCAGAATTGGACGATAACTGTGCTAGAAGAAAATGTAGCTCCTACCGACATTACGTTGAGTACTATGAGTATAGATGAAAATAATGAAATGGATACAGAGGTTGGGGTGTTTTCATCTGTGGACGCAAATACTGGGAGTAGTTTTACCTATACTTTGGTGGCAGGTGAAGGGGATTCTGGAAATGCTTCTTTTTCAATAGAAGGAAATGCTCTGTTAGCATCTGAGTCATTTGATTTTGAAACAACTGATACGTATTCAATCCGTGTGCAAACAAATGATGGGCGAGACGGGACTTTCGAAGAAGTCTTTACGATTACGGTTACAGATGTGAACGATGCCCCGGTACAACTAGGCACTCTCACGGACTTGAATCTAAACGAGTATTTCAACATGCAGAAAGTTGCATTGGTAAGTTTATATTCTGATCAAGATGATGAATTATCATTCTCTGTAGCCAGTCTGGATGAGGAGGTGGTTACAGCCGTTTTTGAGCAAGATTCCATTGCTGTTACTGAAGTAGGTTTAGGCACTGCTCAAATCGTAGTTGCAGTTACTGATGGAGAGTATACACTCAACGATACATTGGAGGTAGTTGTCAACAATGTAAATGATGCCCCAATTGTTGATTCAGCTTTGGAATCAATAACGCTTAGCGAGTATTTTGAATCAACTACCATAGATGTATCAAATGTATTCACTGATGTGGATGGAGATGAGTTGGTTTTAGAAGTTAGTAATCAATTCGACTCAGTATTTACTCTAGCTCTAGAGAGCAATGTTATTACCATTACAGAGGTAGGTTTGGGAGTGAGCGTAATAACCATTTCGGCCACCGATCCTGATGGGTTGTCAGTAGAGACTACCGTTTCCGTTTCGGTTAATAATGTAAATGATGCCCCTACAGTAGTTGGAAGTATCGATCCTCTTTCCTTTGATGAAGGATTTGGTTCGCATGAATTAAATTTAGCAGGCTTATTTGATGATAAGGATGGAGATGAGTTGATCTATTCGGCTGTTGTTGATTTAGAATCAGTGGTTGCCGTCTCTGTGGATGGAGATAATTTAACCATTTCAGAAGTTGGTGTTGGTGAAGCTGTAATTACTGTATCAGCGAGTGATGGTGAGTTGTCGGTGTCGCAAGAGCTTGTCTTTTCTGTGACTGACATAAATTCTGCTCCAACTTTAGTCTTGGAATTATCGGATCTTTCTGAGGATCAGGGGTTCTCTTCATTGGCAGTGGATTTGACCGGACTGTTCAATGATCCAGACAATGATGAGTTAAGCATTACAGCCACTTCTTCAGCTATGGAAGTAGTAAGTGTCGATGTGAATGAACTGTCACTGGTGATTACTGAAGTTGCTAATGGTGAATCAACGATAACCGTAACTGCTACCGATCCAGCTGGATTGAGTATTTCTACAGAATTTAGCATTACAGTCAATGAGGTTACTACTACTACTACTCTGGGAGTACAAATTGTAGATTTCAAAATATTCCCGCAGCCTGCCTATACTAATTTGACAATTGAGTTACCGGTGAGTCCATTATCACAGGCTTCATTGGAGATATATCATTTGTCTGGCCAGTTGATGAAGTCAGTTGATTTAGAAGATAAAACATCAACGATCGATGTTTCTATGTTAGATGCAGGAATGTGGTTGATGAAAATTCATATTGATGGAGAAACTTTCACTCAAAAGATGATTAAAAGACACTAAGGCCGTCATCAATTGTCTTAACTGATAATTTGGATGACATGGAGGTTGCGAAAGCTCTTTTGCAGCCTCCTTTTTTTGAAGAAAAGGCGTCTGTAAATTGAAGATATTCAGTTTCAGATTTTAGATCCGACCTCTTAGAGAGGTCGGTTTTTTGATGATGTGTCAAGCAAAAAAAACTGATTAATCTACTTTCTGTATTTAAGAGAGCTTTCGAAGTTTTTTATGAAAATTTGGAATAGTTAAAAGACAGGAAATTGGTGTTGAAGTAAGTCGTGTAAGAATCTTCTTCTGTGGGTATTTTGGGAAGCAGTTTGGTCCTCTATCAACTTATTCAATATCTTTCTACAGCAATAAAGCTGACCTGAATCATCTTGAAATATCTAGCCTTCTTTCTATCTCTTATAAGTACTGGTTTATTGGGCCAGAATTTGGACTTTTCCAGATTGACAGAAGTAGATGGGTTGCCAGGGTCTAATGCACTTTGTTTTTTAAAAGATAATAGGGGTTTTTTATGGATAGGGACATCATCTGGACTTTGTAAATTTGATGGAGATCAAATAATTCCATATACAAGAGAGCATGGATATGAGCTATCTGATGACCACATTAATGCAATTATTCAAGGCAGCTCAGGAGACCTATATTTAGGGACCAATACCGGAGGTTTAAACGTTTTTAATCCCCAGACGCAGAAATTTCAATCGTATTCTCATAATCCTCTTGATTCCAATAGTATTTCAGGTGACCGAATTCAAGCTTTGGCTGAGGGTAAAAGTGGTGAAATTTGGATTGGACTAGATAATGGTTTGGGACTCAGTGTATTTTATGAATCTTCTGGTCGATTTGTAAATTATGATCCTTTCAAAAATATTTCCCAAAAAGGAGTTAGAGCTATCCGGTCCATAGTAGTAGACAAGTGGACTCCAGGGAGAATTTGGCTTGGTACCACTAGTGGTCTTATACTTTTCGAACCTGATCTGAATAAGTTTACACTTATAAGCCATCCATTGATCGATCAAAATAGACACGGTCTTTTTGCTTTGGATCAAATAGATAGGGAGCGTTTGATCGCAGGGTTATTTCATGCCGGAGTTGATGTGTATCATATCGATCAACATAAATGGGCAGGACATTACATCAATCCCGCACAATTGGTTCGTACATATGATCTTGCTAGAAAATCTGATTCGGAATATTGGGTTGCTGCCAGAAAAAGAGGACTTGCCATTTTTGACATAGAGTCAGGCGAGATGAGTTTTGTTAAGTCATCTATTGATAATCAGCGAACACCATTTCCTGATTTTAATTATGCTGTTTATAATGATGGAGAAAGACTTTGGGTAGGTAGTAAGCATGGTGTTTCTTATTCAAACAAGAGTCGACAATCGTTTCAGTTTGACTCACTCGTCTTTACGAATTCGGAAATTGGAGTGGTTTCGGGATTTTCCGGCCAGTTCGACAAGCTATACATTAGTGGGTATTATGGAGAAGGACTATGGGAAATTGATAAAACAACTAAAGAAAAGATCCTCTACCCGCAGAGTTTAGGTGTTCCAGAAAGAATTTATGGCATGCTGGAAACCCCTGAGAAGTTGATCTTACAGGGGTATCATGAGCTCTCTGTTTTTGATAAAGCCACGACCAAGGTTGTTAATTTAAAGGTAGAGACACTTGATGAAGTTGCTGAGATTACCGCACTCAAATCATGGAAACCTGGATATGCCTTGCTTTTAACCAGGTTTAATGGTGTCTTTTCTATCAATCTAGATACATATGGAGTAGAAAAACTCATTGATTTGGGTTTGGACAGTGAGTGGTTACATGACATTCTTGTGTTGGAAAATGGATCTTTTTATGTGAGTACTAATACATCTTTGTATGAATACAATCCTGAGAAGGACTCGCTTTGGGCCGTGCCACTTCATTCTCTTTCCAGCAAAAAAGAAAAACATATTGTAACGATCAAGAGGGATCGGTCAGGCATCGTGTGGATGGGCACATTCTATGGCTTATTAAAGATTGAGAATGGAAAGGAAACTTTGTACAACATGCTAAATTCTGATCTGCCAGGTAATTCGATATCTCAAATAACATTTGATAAGAACGATGATCTGTGGGTGGTCACTCATAAAGGGATAACCTACATCAATAAAGCTACTATGCAGATGATCAGCTTCGACATTACAGACGGTTTTGATAATGAAGGGCTGTTGGCTACGGTAGATGGAGTTACCTATTATGGTACCAATAAAGGTTATTACACGCTAAAACAGCCAGATCAAAATGAATATTTTCGTTCGATCACTACTTATTTGACTGACTTTCAGGTCATGGGTGAGAGGAGAGAGGAGTCTCAAGTTATTGACTTTATCGATCAGATTCATTTGGAGCACTGGGAAAACTCTTTTGCCTTTTCCTATGCAGCACCATTATACAATAATCCATATAAGATTTCCTACAGTTATAGACTGGTTGGCCTCAGCGATCAATGGATAGGAGCTGATGAGAGACGGTATGCAAGTTTTACAAATCTAGATGGTGGTAAATATCGGTTTGAAGTGCGAGCTAAGACTAGAGGGTCAGATTGGGGAGAGGCCAAGAAGATTGCGATTTATGTAGAGTTACCATTTTGGGAAACCTGGTGGTTTTATTCACTAATTACTTCTGCATGTTTAGGCGCCGGTTATGGCTTTTACGCTTATCGTATGAGGAGCATTAAGAGAAAAACAGAATCTGAGGCCCAGGATTTGAAAATTGAAGCACTACAAAAAAGGCTTCTGGAGCTTAATGCTACACCTCCAGATATTCAAATTAGTCAGGAGGAACTGAACGGTAAACTTCAATCACCACTCTCTGATCGAGAGTTTGAAATTCTATCTCTAAGTCTGGAAGGAAAGACGAACAATCAAATTGCAGATCAACTATTTATTTCTGTAAGTACGGTGAAGTTTCATCTGAGCAATGTGTACACTAAACTCGGTGTAAGTAATCGTAAGGAAGCATTGCATTATGTAGTTCAAAAAAGTTAAAATCAGTTTCTAGTTTCCTAAAACACCCACCTTCT
>CAXEKM010000895.1:0-2636 GCA_963996645.1 uncultured Marinoscillum sp. | reverse complement strand
GGGTTTAAAGGCGCTGCTGCTCAAAACTCAGGCGTGATTGGCGGAAGCACCGATCTATTTAGATGCCCACGCTTCCCAATGTCGGAGAACTATGCCGCATTTGACAAGTTCAAGTCGAAAGCAAACATGCATCATCCAATGGTAGCAAGCGAATCTCCATCCAGCTTCATGGCGACAGGTGATCAACCAAAACTTACTTTGACGGTTGCAGCCGATAACCCGTTGGCGGGAGCTGTTAACTGTTTCATACAGGGAGCCGAAGCCCAAGTGGACAAATCAGAATCTGGTGAAGATGTGATCATCACGGTTACGCCAAAGTCAGACATTTCCTCAAGACGAAGATTCCTTTACACGTTAACCGCACAGCAGAATGGTCAATGGTATTGGTACAGCCACCTTTGGATCAATCCAGATGTGAATTGATAACCGTTACTTTCTAGTTTCTGCCTATTTTTACTGTATGCAGAGAAAGTATCATCTTGGTTTAAGTAAGTTCAATAAGAAGCAGTCCATCATGCAAGGTGGGATATTCCTAATGTTTGGAATTATCTGGCTTTGGCAAGTGCTTAGTGAGCCTGATAACACCTGGAAACTCTTCCTGGGAGTTGCTATTTTCATTGCTGGAATTCTTCATTTCGTTCAAACCTATTTGGGTACTTCTAGCTATAAGAATGCGCCAAAAATCATGATTGATGAAGAAGAGATTTTACTAAAGCCCGGTTTGTCTTCACAACTTATCAAGCTGCCGTGGAAAGGACTCCGGTATGTTCATGTGAACAAGGATAAGTTGTCCATTCAACTTGCTCATAACAATGAACATATTCATTACCGAATTAAGGGTAGATTCAGTGATGAAGCCATCAATGACCTAAAGGAAACTGCCAAACGTCAGAATGTTCAGTTTGGAGAATAGTGTGAACTCTACATACTTAGCGTGATGAACTTACCGTCCCAAAACCAGGAATACTAAACCGATTAAGATTCCAATCAGGTAAAGGCCTTTCTTTTTGATATTGTGTTCTTCGAAAATAAGCGCGCCGAACAAGAATACAATCAGCACATTGGAGCGACGCACCAACGCAATGATAGAAATCAAGGAATCAGGCATAGACACACTGTAGAAATACAGGTAATCACCAATCAACAAGAAAATACCAATAAATGGAATGCTCCATTTCCAGCTAAATCGGGTGGTTCTGGCACGAGTTGGGTACCAAAAAATAGCCAGCACAGGAATCAATAGCAGTGTTTGGTAGAAGGTGAAATAGGCCTCTACCGCCATCACATCCATTTCTCGGAGTAAATAGCGATCATAAAGCGCACTGACAGATCCTGCCAATGTTCCAGCTATCATTAACCACACATATTTGTTGGAGCGAAACGAGAACCCTTCCAGCTTTCCAGCAGTGGAAAACAGGTAGAAAAAGATGAATACCAGTACTCCGCCTACCCACTGCATTGGCGTCAAACGCTCAGCAAAGATGATAAAGGCTCCAGCACTTGTCCAGAGCGGACCGGTGGATCTAATAGGCGCGAAAATGGTCAACGGCAGATGCTTCAAAGCAAAGTAAGTGCATATCCAGCTGGACAATACTATCACCGTTTTCAGCACCAGCTTCCAATGCTCCAAGCTAGTCAAATGCGGCACATAGGCCATACTATCCTTGTGAATTATTCCCGTCTCGGAAGCAATCACAAAACCCGCCATAATTATTGATCCCGCTACCGTAGAAAGGAATAGAATGGGCAATACAGCATTCTTCTCTAATGAGATTTTTTTGAAGATATCGTAAAAACCAAGAAAAACTGCTGATGCAATTGCAAGGAGTAGCCACATATTCTATCAATTTCGCAGACTGGCAAAGGTCATGAACCTAACTCGCATATTCTAGTCATTTTGACTATTTTTAGATCAACCGCAGAGAGAACAGAGAAGTGGAGAGCATAACGTCTTATCAAAAACCATTTCTTTGAATACTCTGAGGTTAAATACTATTTTTATTCCATGATCACCGAACTAACTGAAATCCAAATCACACTGCAGAATCTTTTCAAAGCTCATGTCCCTCCTCTTCAAGTTCGCAAAGACAATGAAAACGTCTTTGAAGTAGCAGGTACCAAAGAAGCCATGCAGGGCAAACAAAAAGTAGATGGATTCTACTTTGGCAGTGTGGTTCCCAAGCCAAAAGACATTCGACTGTATTACTTCCCTATCTATACGCATGCAGACGAATTCTCAATTTCGCCTGAACTCAAAAAATGCCTGAAGGGGAAAAGTTGTTTTCATATCAAGAAGCTAACTCCAGACCTTTTGAAGGAGATTGAATTGATGATTCAAAAAGGCGTTGCGGTGTATATGAAGGAAGATCTGATATAGTAATCCGATATTAAGTTAATTGTAATCAACTCTTCATCAGCAACTTAATTAGGACAATTCCGTTCTTAGTCATAATTATTTTAGCGCCATGATGATAGTTAAATATGCCACCGTTCTAATTGGATTCTCACTTTTAGCTATACTCACAAGTTGTGCTTCCTACTCAAGTTTTCAAACTGCCAGAACTGTTGAGAAAGGAACTCTCGCTGGTTCTCTGGGTGCTGGAAACAATTACCTAGGAGATGAGGGATTTGTAGAT
>CAXEKM010000894.1:0-6963 GCA_963996645.1 uncultured Marinoscillum sp. | reverse complement strand
TTGGTGTGATTGCTATTTTGTTGACTCTGTTGGCATGTTTCAACTACATGAACATATCTGTTGCCTCCTCCACCAAGCGTTTAAAAGAAATTGCTTTGAGAAAAGTAATGGGTAGCGACCGAAGTGGAATTGCCATTCAGTTTCTATTCGAAAACCTCCTGCAGGTAACTATTGCCATCCTTTTGGGCTGCATCATCTCCTATTTTCTTTTCATGCCAGGGTTTAATAGCGTACTTCCTTTCACTATTCCATTCAAGTTTGCTTCCATCTATACCATGATTGCATTCTTTCTAGGTATCTTCCTTTTTGTAGGGATGATCTCTAGCCTTTACCCATCCTTGTATGTTTCCAAATTTCAACCGGTCAGCATATTCAAAGGAAAAACACGCTTTGGTAGTAAGAACCTGTTTAGTAAAATCCTACTTGGGTTTCAATTGACTGTGGCGTTTATCACAGTGGTCTCAGGTTTCTTATTTGCATACAATGCCATGCATCTCAAAAATACTGCCTGGGGGTACAACGGAGAAGATATTTTAAGTGTTTGGGTCAATGACCAATCCCAATTTGCTGCGCTGAGAGAATTTGCTGACAACAATCCTGATGTAAAAGAAATGGTAGGTGCCAGTGGCAATTTCACTCAGGATTATGGAGTTTATTCCGTCAAGTATCTTGACAAAGACATTCGTTCGGTAGTTCTTGGAGCTGCTCCTGAATATGCTGAATTAATGCAATTAAAACTCAAAGAAGGACGTTTTGTGAACCGTGATTTGGAAGATGAGTCCAATATGGAAGTAATCATCAACGAACAAATGGTATCGAAACTCAACCTTACTGACCCGATTGGAAAGCGTATTTCCATCGATAGCGACATATACACGATAGTTGGAGTAGTAGAAGACTTTCAATATCATCTTTGGATCGCTTATGAGCCATTATTACCTGCAATGATCTGTGTAAATCCTAAAGAGGAATATCATTATGCCATTTTTAAATCCACTCCAGGAACTATAGATCGATTAGATGCCTCTATCAATGAATATTGGTCAGATATAGCACCAAATGATCCGTACGATCGAGTGATTCAAATGGACGCCTATGATGAGTACCTGCGCGAAATGGATAGCAATATTATGATAATCAGTTTCATTTCGATGATCGCAGTGGTTCTTGCGAGTCTAGGACTCTTTGGACTACTCTCGTTTAATATCCAAAGCAGACTCAAAGAATTCAGCGTCCGTAAAATCCTGGGAGCAGAGCTGTTACAAATCATTACAGTAGCTTCCCGACAATATTTTTGGATAGTGATTATCGCTTTCTTCGTTGGTGCACCTTTAGGTTATTTCTTAATTAACCAAATGATTGTAAGCATCTATCCAGACCCTGCTCCTGCCAGTGCTACTCCTTTTGTTGTAGCTATTTTGATCATGGTGCTCACACTATCATTAAGCATTATCGGGCAATTGCTAAAAGCTGGCAAAGTGAATCCGGTTGAGAATCTACGGCATGAATAATCTCGGGAACATTGCTTTGACTGATTGGGTTATTTAACTTAATCAGTCAAAGTATACCCTATGTCTAATTCAGATTTAATCATTGAAGAAAGAAGCCGAGATATCGGCGACTTTATGGTAGGCCGTCTCATTCCCTTCCGCAAAAAGCGTATGGTCGGCCCATTCATATTCATTGATCATATGGGGCCCAGCAAAATTGGACCTGGAAGCTATCTCGATGTAGATCAGCATCCTCACATTGGTCTTTCTACATTGACTTTTTTACTAGAAGGGGAAATAGTCCATCAGGATAGCTTGGGAACCAACCAAAAGATCGTACCCGGCTCGGTCAACTGGATGGTGGCTGGAAAAGGTGTTACGCATACAGAACGAACTCCCGAAAGCATGCGTGACGGTCAAACCTATGGCTTACATGGCTATCAAATCTGGGTAGCACTTCCCAAAGAACTGGAGTTTATGGAGCCTGAGTTTCATCATTTGGATAAATCCGAACTTCCTTCCTGGACGGATGGAGCCGCAGAATTTGTGTTGGTAGCTGGTAAAGGATTTGGAAAAGAATCTCCACTACCCGTTCATTCTGATCTCTTCATGGTTGAGATCAAAACGACTGAGGAATACTCGCTAGAAATCAATGGTCAACTGGATGGAGAAATAGGTATTTGTATAGTAGAAGGATCGATTCAAGCATGTGAGCACTCACTGGATGCAGGCAATATGCTGGTTTCAAAAACAGATAATGCTTGCAATCTGACCATGAAGGCAGGAACTCATATTTTCTTGTTTGGAGGAAAACCATTCCCTGAAGAGCGATTGATTTCCTGGAATTGGGTAGCAACTGAAAAAGAGACTTTAGCTCAAGCTAAACAGGATTGGATAGAACACAAATTTCCTAAAGTACCTGGGGATGATAGCTATATTCCATTTCCCGGAAAATCATGATTCCACCGCCAGATCTACATAGATCGGCAAATGATCAGAACCGGAATTTCTTAAGGTCCGCATACGATTAAGCTGAAAATGGCTGGAGCAAAAGACATGATCCAATGGCCATCTCAACAGTGGGTAATTGGCATGGAATGTACTATACATTCCTCTACCTCTTCTTGGGTCGAATAATCCGGATTGATCCACAAAATTTTCCGTGGTATAACTCCAGGCTACATCATTCAAATCTCCGGCTACTACCACAGGGCAATCCAACTCTCTCACTTCCTCTGCCACTTTTGCCAATTCCTTGTCTCTAGCGGTAGATCTAGGATTTTCATTGGGAACAGGAGGTTCTGGGTGAACGGCATAGAATGTAATATCGCAGCACTCATGCTCCAACACACATTTGATGGAAGGTATGCCATCTTTTATCAGGTATCTTAACTCATGAGACTTGATTGGCAATTTTGTGAATAGCAACATCCCATAAGTATTTTCTATGGGGCAAAGGATCTGATTAGGAAATTTCTCATCCAAAGCTTCCTTCAACCGATCTTTCCACCAATCATCAGTCTCTACAAACACCATCACATCTGAATCAAACCGAGTCACCTCGCCAATCAACTTGTGATGTTTGCGGTTGTATTGATAAACATTGCTGACAACAAATCGAATATTAGGTTTTTCAGGGTCTTTATTGCCTTTCAAATGCCTGGGAGCAAACGGGGTAAACGGAAATATCTGATAGCTCAAATAAACGAAGATGGCCATTTGACAAGCAAATACTCTGGTCATCCAAACATCATTGGTATAAAACAAGTAAACGATAGTCGCAACCATCAATATGCCTGTGATCCACCACTTCTGATATCGTGGGAATTCAAAAATTCTAAACACCCAAAAATCACTTCTAATCAGTGGTAGAACAATAGCAATCAGTAGCAGGCCGGAAAAAATGTATAAAACGGTATCCAATAGTGTTGATGTTAAAAAAAATATACCAACCATACAACTAGAAAATGTTGCGGGTTGTTTAAAACAAGCCATTTTTATCCGATAAAACAGATTTGAAGAGAAATTTTCTGACCACTGTGGGGGTATTGACCGATTTAGTTTCCCTACTCTTGGGCTGAGTAAAATTGGCAGGAGATTGACATCCCTTTTTCACAGTAAACGAAATGATAACGTGAATTTTATGTCATATTACCGAACCTCTTTGCATTTAGCCCGTTTTTTACGGAGATCAATCAAAAACCTCAAACTAAATTGAAAAAAATTCATCTCGCCGCCCTGTTCATTGGGTTTATCACATTTTTTACCCAGGCTCAGGAAAAAATCACTCTTAGTGGATACGTCAAGGACGTGGAGAACGGCGAAACACTCATTGGAGCCACCGTGCTCATCAAAGAACTTAACAGTGGCAATATCACCAACGTATATGGCTTCTATTCTATCACAGTTGCACCTGGAGAATATACAGTTGACTATCGCTATGTAGGATATGAAACCATTACCAAGTCTATCAATTTAACATCAAACCAACGCATAGATGTAGAGCTAGGAGCAGGCAGCCAGCAACTTCAAGAAGTCGTAGTAAGCGCAAAAGCTGAAGATGCCAATGTATCTGAAGTAGCCATGAGTACTCAGGAAATGGACATCAAGACGATCGAAAAAATTCCGGCGTTCTTAGGAGAAGTTGATGTCATCAAGAGTATTCAATTGCTTCCCGGTGTTTCTTCAGTTGGTGAAGGAGCCTCTGGCTTCAATGTTCGCGGTGGCAGTGTCGGTCAAAATCTAATTCTTCTTGATGAAGCACCGGTTTACAATTCGTCTCACTTATTGGGATTCTTTTCAGTATTCAATCCTGATGCAGTGAAGGATGTCAAATTGTATAAAGGAGGCATTCCTGCACAATACGGTGGTCGTATTTCTTCAGTTTTGGATGTCCGCATGAAGGAAGGAAATAGCAAACGCTATGCAGTTACTGGTGGTGTGGGAACCATCTTTAGCCGACTTGCAGTAGAAGGACCGTTAGTAAAAGACAAGGCATCATTTATCATAGCCGGTAGAAGGTCTTATGCTGACCTTTTGTTCAAGCCATTTGTCCGAGAACTACGAGATGGTGCCCAGCTTTACTTCTATGATCTTACGCTAAAAACCAACTACACCTTCAATGAAAAGAACAGATTATTCTTGTCCGGGTATTTGGGTAGAGACGTCTTTTTATTTGACGGAACACAAGGATTTACCTGGGGTAACAAAACAGCTACACTTCGTTGGAATCACCTCTTCAATGATCAGTTATTTTCTAATGTGACCTTGTTGGTAAGTGATTATGATTACACACTTAAGTTTGGAGAAGATGAGGAAGACCTTTTCGAATGGAATTCCAATATCATCTCTTACCAGTTCAAACCAGAGTTCAGTTATTTTCTTAATACCAATAGTGAGTTAAAATTTGGTGCTGATGCGATCCTTTATCGATTTGTACCTGCTGATGCTCGAGGTGTAAGTGTAGGTGAAGAAATAGACATCAGTTTAGAGGAACAACGCGCTTTAGAAGCTTCTACCTACTTAGGTCTGGAGCAAAAAATGGGCAACTTGACTATTCAGCCAGGTCTTCGCCTTTCCAATTTTAATTACCTTGGTGGACCAGACGTCTATACCTATGGCGATACCATTCCTGGTCGCAAAAAGCCTGTTGAATCCATCGAATCATCTAGTCGAGGTGAAATCATCGAAAGTTATTACAACCTGGAGCCAAGGTTGGCCATGAAATATCAGCTAAGCCCTGTGTCCTCTGTAAAAGCGAGCTACAACAGAATGTCACAGTACTTACACCTTATTTCCAACACTACGGCTTCTAACCCCTTGGATCTTTGGACACCGACGACCAACAATATCCAGCCACAAATAGGACATCAGATAGCTGTTGGTTATTTCCGAAACTTCAAAAACAATGCGTATGAAGCATCCATTGAAGTGTATGGAAAGCATAATAAAAACCAAATTGACTATATCGATGGAGCCCAGTTGTTTTTCAATCCTGAATTGGAAGGAGAATTGTTATCTGGGAATGGAAGAGCCTATGGAGTAGAACTTTATGTGAAAAAGAATAAAGGGAAATTTACAGGTTGGGTTAGTTATACCCTGGGTCGTTCAGAACTCAAAGTAGATGGAATCGGTGATGATGACTGGTATCCTACTCGTTTTGATCAATTACACAACCTGACCTTTGCCGCATTTTATGAGCTAAATGAGCGATGGACATTTTCAAGCAACCTATCTGCCATCAGCGGAACGCCGTTTACTTCACCAAATGGTCGATATGAAATACAAGGCTATGTAGCACCAACTGTTGACACGAGAAACGCAGGTCGTGTACCGGTTACTCATCGTTTGGACTTGTCCGCTACCTGGACATTCAAAAAAATAAAGCCGAATGGCAAAACCAGAAAGGGAGAACCATCACTGGTATTTACGGCATATAACTCTTACATGCGTAAAAACCCATTTACGATTTATTTCAGGCAACAGCAAGAGCGACCAGAAAACGATGAACCAATTACGACAGAAGCGGTTCAGGTCTCCATTTTTGCCACTCTTATCCCAGGTATCTCTTACAACTTTAAGTTTTAATCAGCCATGAAATACAAGTACATAATATTAATCATCGTAATAGCTGGCCTAGCATCTTGTGAGAGAATTGTGGATGTGAAAGTCAATGAAGTAGATCCGTATTTGGTAGTGGACGCCTGGTTAAGTCGTACACCAGAAGATCAGGTGATCAGACTAACTACAACCCAACCGTACTTTGACAATTCATTTACTCCAGCCGTATCTGGAGCTGAGGTTCGTTTAACAGATAATTCAGGAAACGAATTTATCTTCCAGGATCAAGGAGATGGCAACTATGCCTACGCTTCAACAGATACTTTTGGTGTAGTGGGTGAAACATATAATTTGGAAATCATTTGGGAAGGGAATACTTATTCATCATCCACTATGCTCCCTAGAAAAGTTTTGATTGACAGCTTGGTGTACAACACTCTGGATGAAGATAAGCCTGAGGAAGCTTACTATGCAGAATTTTTCGGAAGAGATCCTGATGGTGTTGGTGATGCCTATTGGCTAAAAGCCTATAAAAACGGTAAGTATCTCAACAAGCCTAGTGAAATCTATACGTTTGATGATGAATCCTTCTCGAACGAAAATGGAGAAGGTATACCATTCATTTTCCCAATTCGCATATTACCAAACTCCTCTGAACAAGACATCAATCGAAATGATCTGCCATTGTATCGATTTGAGGAGCGATTTAATGTGAATGGAAATGAAATCGCCAATTTCTATGGCTCACGTGCAGTAATAGAAGGAGATCAATTAAGAATTGTATTTGATGACAGTAAGGGTTTGGACCCTCTTGGTGGTGGTGTAGAATATATTCCGCTGGATGGAGCTCCGTATTACATTCGCTATTCTGAAATCAATGGGGAAGCCGTGGAAGTAATTAAAAAACCAGATT
>CAXEKM010000893.1:0-3461 GCA_963996645.1 uncultured Marinoscillum sp. | reverse complement strand
GTTGATGCAGGTGAGTTAGACAATATTTGTGAAGTAGCTAAAGCTGGAAATATTGCGGTTTATCTCGGAATCATTGAGCGATCAAAAGAACGAGGCAATAGTCTATACTGTTCGCTAGTCTATATAAATGCATTAGGAGAGATTCAATCGGTTCATCGCAAGATCATGCCTACCTATGAAGAGCGCCTGGTTTGGAGCATTGGTGATGGCAATGGCTTAAAAGTGCATGATTTGCCGCCTTTCACTGTCGGCGGACTCAATTGCTGGGAAAATTGGTTGCCATTAGCACGTACGGCATTGTATGCACAAGGAGAAGATCTTCACGTATCTGTGTGGCCTGGAAATTTGCGTAATGTTCAGGATCTTATTCCTGTGATTGCTAAGGAGTCCAGGTCATATGTGATAGCCGTGTCAGGATTGTTTGATGATACGCTTATTAGTGATGACTTGCCACAGGCTCAACTAATGAAAATGAACATGAAAGGGACGTTGGCTAATGGTGGAAGCTGTATTGCTAATCCAGATGGAAGCTGGTTAGTAGAGCCAATAGTTGATAAAGAAGGTGTCTTCTGTGCCGAGTTAGCTATTGAAAACGTACGTAAGGAACGACTGATGCTTAACGTGTCTGGGCACTACAGCAGGCCTGATATATTCAGTTTGGAAGTAAATCAGGAACGTCAGAGTATACTGAAGAAAAAATAAAAACCCTGACGGTAACCGTCAGGGCTATTTGATTAAAATACTTTCTATATTAATAATTAAGCAAGCTTAACATCAATTGCATTTAATCCTCGCTTACCTTCTTTAAGGTTGAAGGTTACATCATCATTTTGTCTAACCTCATCAACTAGACCTGAAACGTGTACAAAGTATTCTTTGTCTGTTCCATCTTCTTTAATAAATCCGTATCCTTTCGAATCATTAAAGAATTTTACTTTACCAGTGCTCATTAAAAAAAAGAATAAAATTAAAAATTGTACCAAAGGTACTGAAATAAAATTGTCCCAAATAAAAAAGTGGAACAATGTTTGGTTATACGTAAAAAGAAACCAAATGATTGTGATTATGAAAACTTTATTTACTTCAGCAATATTTTTTAGTTTATTGGTATTTGTCTCTTGTACAGAGACTTATGTTGGGCCTGAAGGACCAATGGGACCACAAGGGCCTCGTGGATATGATGGTGTAGATGGTGTAGATGGTGAAAGCGCCTATGTGTTTGAGTGGACAGGTGTGACGTTCAACGCTCCAGAGTATGAAGTGATACTTCCTTACCCGGATAGTTTCACTGGGGTGTCATCTGACGTGACATTGGTGTACTTCTTATGGGATACTTATGAAACGAATGATGGAGAACTAGTAGAGGTATGGAGACAGTTGCCACAAACTATTTTAACTGATGATGGAGCACTGCAATACAATTATGATTTCTCCATGTATGATGTCCGCCTATTCATGGATGCAGAATTTCCTTTAGATATTCTTGGGGCTATTGATACCGATGATTGGATTGCGAGAGTTGTGATAGTGCCAGGGAACATTTGGAATGGAGGTCGTGTTGATTTCTCAGATTACAATGAAGTGGTGAAAGCATTGAATCTCCCAGACATTAAAGGTAATTATACAGGACAACCAGCTAGACGATAAGGTTAATAGCCTATCGGTTGTCACACAGGGTAGGCCATCTGCTGTTTAGTAGATGGCCTTACTTTTTATGGAGAGTTCCATAAACTACAATATTTTAACTCTACGATTTCTTATATGATTTTAGTTGTAACCTCTTGAAAATTAGTTGGTTAAAATATGAATGTCCGTTCATGTGTTAATATTGGCCGTTCATCGAAATATTTCCTCCTTTCACAAACAATACAAGGCTCAAGTAAGATTCTAATGTACATACATGATCATTAAGTGTTACTTTTACGCTATCAACCCTTTTGGCAGTTTTTAAGTAACCGATTAACCATCAACTTAAAGACAGACCGTTTTGCTTAGAAAATTTGTGGCAGGAGTTTTTATTGCTTCTGTTTTAGGTGCCATCGGAGCTATGTTCTGGTGGACAGAAATACAATATTTGTTACCTACGCCTATACCTGAAGGATACAGAGAGGTATACATCAATCAAAAGGTATATCCGGGAGATTCTACGACCACAGAGCTTTCCAAACCTGTTTTTTATCACTTCTTCACGACTAATTGTCCGTGTTCAAGATTTAACTTAACACACTTTAATTCACTCAGACGCCACTATGGGGATAGTCTCGAGTTTGTGGTGGTTATTCCTGCAGAAGATGATATCTCCAAAGCTAGGCCTTATTTCGAAGGAGAAACAAAAATTATTCGTGATGTAAATCAGGAGTTTGCCGTTTCACTAGGAGTATACTCTACTCCACAGGCCGTCATTATTAATACGAATCATCAACTCTATTTCAGAGGAAACTATAATAAAGCAAGATACTGTACAGATCCGCTGAGCAATTTCGCTCAAATGGCTCTGGACTCACTGACTTCAGGTGTTGCTCCGCCTGAATTTGGGCCGCAGGCATCCATTGCGTATGGCTGTGGTATTGATTATACACTAAGTATGTAATTAAGAATCTATCATTTTACGCTAGACAAAAAATGCAAAATTTAAAATTATCAAAAGATGAGGAAGCTAATGTAATGGCAGCCCTCAACAAGAGATCTGATCAGTTCACATTCAGATTTCTTATGATTTATTCGTTGTTCGGAATATTTATTTCGTTTTATTATGATACCTGGATGATTGGAGTCGGAACGGCTGCTTTGGCGCTTGGCTCATGGTTTATTTTAAAAGCGCTACTTCCTACGGCTGGTTTGCATAGATATGTGGCAAGTGGATTTTTCGGGGTTTTCGTAGGGACATTCATTTATCAGATGCATGGGTTGTTTGAGATGCACTTTTTTGCTTTTATCGGAAGTGCTATTCTCATTGTCTATCAGAACTGGAAATATCAAATTCCTATGATTGGGTTTGTGGTCGTTCATCATGCGGTTTTTGCTTTCATGCAATATACCGGAGTGCCAGATGTGTACTTTACTCAATTAGAGTACATGAGTCTTCATACCTTCATTTATCACGCTTCACTTGCAGTTGCTGTGGTTATAGTATGTGGATACTGGGCGCATCACTTCCGCAAGCTAACAATGGATAATGCTGTAAAGGAAATTGCCTTGAACAAGCGTATTGCCATGACTCAGCAATTGAATAAGAAACTGGAGTTAGCTACTGAAAAGTTAAAAACTCAGAATAAAGAATTAGAAGATAATAAGTCCAAGTTACTATCACTAACAGAGAAGCAGGCGGCTATGTACGAGAAGCTCAGAACGGGAGGGATAGTATAGAATTAAGCGAAGTAAGCCAGACTTAAGTCTGGCTTTTATTTTTGTTAACAGTATCCGTCTACATCGCAACTATCTCCTTAGATAGTTTGCAAAGG
>CAXEKM010000892.1:0-2170 GCA_963996645.1 uncultured Marinoscillum sp. | reverse complement strand
TGTTCTGACAGAAGTATCAGGTCTAACATTGCACAATGACACACGAATACTCTGCGTCGAAGATGAAGGAGGTAGAGTTTATGAATATGACCTTCAGTCTAAAAAAATCATCAATGCGATCACATTCAGTGATCCAGGAGATTTTGAAGGAGTTGAGGTTGTGAATGACACCATATATGTGCTGGAAAGTGATGGTGATTTGTATCAGTTTCCCTACACTACAGAGGATATTGCGCAAAAGCCAATCAAATATGAGAATCCTTTAAGTAGAAAAAATGATACGGAAGGTTTAGGCTATAATCCCAAAACAAGACGATTAATGATTAGCTGTAAAGAGGAAGAAGATATTAAAGGAGTTAACGCAAAAGGCAAAACAGTTTACGAATTTGATATTCATACCAAGGAATTGGTACGTAATCCCATGTATGAGCTAACTGCTAGCCAGATGGACACCTTCTTTGAAGCGAATCGAGATTACACCTACGATAAGGACAGGATCAAATTTGAGCCATCAGGTATTGCCTACAATCCATTAGACGGATATTATTATTTGCTTGCATCAGTAGGCAAGATGTTGATTGTTTTGGACGACAAAGGATCGATCAAGGCAACCTACCCTATTGCTCCACGCATTTTAAGCCAACCTGAAGGTATTGTTTTTGACAGCAAAGGGAATCTATACATTAGCTCCGAAGGTGAAGGAGATCGTGGATATATCATTTTATTTAAACCGAAACATAAATGAACAGATATCTACTCCTCTTCATTTGCTTCACATCGGTCATTAAGGGATTTTCACAAGAAGTATCCATCTACATCATTGGTGATGCTGGTAAGCCAAAATTTCCTGATCCAACGCTTACTTATCTTAAAGAAATCACCAGAGTAGCGACTGAAAAAGATGTGTTGATTTTTCTTGGTGACAACATCTACCCTAGTGGAATGCCGTCCAAGGAATCTCCAGATCGGAAGGAAATGGAAAAACGTCTGGCAGCGAGTTTGGATGTCATGAAAGCATTCAAGGGAAAAAGCTACATTATTCCGGGTAATCATGACTGGGATGAAGGTGGAAAGCACGGATGGGAAACGCTTGGCTACATGCAAGACTTTGTGGATGAGTATTTAGGAGATAAAGGAGTCTTTCTGCCTCGAAATGGATGTCCAGGTCCATTAGAAATCAACTTGAGTCCCACCATCACTTTAGTGATTGTAGATACACAATACTTCTTGCATCCCTGGGATAAACCTGGCGAAGAAAGTGATTGTCTTGCCAAGTCCACAACCGATGCATTGAGTCAGCTGGATGAAATATTGAAAGCTAACAAGACCAAACATGTGGTAGTTGCAGCACATCATCCTTTATACTCAGATGGTCAACATGGAGGTAAATATACATTCAAGCAGCATCTATTTCCTTTAACAGATGTCAACAGAGGCTTATGGATTCCTCTTCCGGTACTGGGCAGCATCTATCCTGGATTTAGAAGTTTACTTGGAAGTCGACAGGACATAACCAATCCCAAATACCGATTAATTCGCAAAACCATAATGGAGTCTGCAAGTCAAATAGATCACTTGATTTGGGTCAATGGACACGAACATTCGCTCCAATACATTATGCGGGATTCGATGCACTTCATCACTTCAGGTAGTGGATCTAAGAGTTCCATAGTTATACCCGGAAGGTATTCTGAATTTGCTGCTGCTGTCCATGGTTTTGGTAAAGTAACTATCAGTGGTGAGTCTGCTCAATTGACATTTTATAATGGCGATAACCAATCAGAACTATTCTCTGAAGAACTTTACACCAAGTCAGTTCAACCTGTTCAATCACTGGTTGATTTTGATTTTAAGGACAGTACAGTGTTTGAACCCATTTCTGATCGATATGCCAATGAGAATGAGCAATACAAATATTGGTTGGGTGACAACTACAGGGAAGCCTGGGAAACTCCAGTGGAGATGTCAGTATTCAACATTGGCAAAGAACATGGTGGCCTTGAAATTGTAAAACTTGGTGGTGGCAATCAGACGAAATCACTTCGACTGGAGGCCAAAGATGGTCGTCAGTATGTTCTCAGATCACTTGATAAGTATACCGAAAAGCTTCTTCCATCAGGGCTTTATGGTACGTTAGCTGCCGATGTGCTTCAGGATCAAATTTCAGCAG
>CAXEKM010000891.1:0-4424 GCA_963996645.1 uncultured Marinoscillum sp. | reverse complement strand
GGAGTAGCAGTATTGAATGGAATTGTACTGATCAGCGAGTTCAACCACCTCAAAAAAGAAGGAATTACAGATATTTTTGAAAGGATTTACAAAGGTACGAGCGTGCGTCTCCGTCCAGTGATCATGACGGCTGCCGTGGCTTCCCTTGGCTTTTTGCCCATGGCTCTCTCTCAATCAGGTGGTGCCGAAGTGCAACGACCATTGGCTACTGTTGTGATTGGAGGTTTGATTACCGCCACCTTTTTAACATTGGTCGTACTGCCCATCCTTTACTATTATTTTGAAAGAGGAATAAAAGTAAAACCAGGAGTGGCAGCCCCATTGTTATTCTTTGGAGTGTTTTTTTTACAGTTTCCTGAAGCAAAAGCGCAGGAACCTCAAAAAAATTACCAATCACTGGATGAGGCTATAAAAATGGCCATTCAAAACAATCCCGGGCTTAAAGCAGCAGATTTACAAACCCAGCAAGAAAGGGCTTTAAGAGGTGCAAGTTGGAACCTGCCCAAGACAAATTTCAGCCTTACTCACGGCCAGTACAACAGTATCTACAATAATGATAACCAGTTCAATATTTCACAATCCATTGCATTCCCTACAGTTTATGCCAACCAAATCAAATTGGCAAATGCTCAGGTGGAAGCAAGTGAGTGGCAAAAGACAGCTACCCAAAACGAATTGGTGCGACAGGTGAAGGCTACCTGGTATTTCCTGTGGCAGGAGAAAAACAAAAGGCAATTATTAATAGAGCAGGACAGCATTTATCAACGCTTTGTAAGAGCAGCCAGCCTTCGCTATGAAACCGGAGAAAGCAACCTACTCGAAAAAGCAACAGCCGAATCGCAGGTAGCTGAGATTAAAGCCATGTTACAACAAAACCTGGCCGACATAGAGATTTACCAAACTCAGCTACAAACCCTCTTAAACATTGAGGGCTCATTGGACATAATGGCAGGCAAGCTTGAAGCACGGCAAAGTACTGCTCTGTTAGATACCCAGGGGATTGCCAATAACCCCACCCTGGCATGGTTCCGCCAGCAAATGAAAGTGGCCGAAAGAGAAAAATCAGTGGAGAAATCCCGGTTACTACCTGACCTCATGGTAGGATATTTCAATCAATCGCTCAACGGACCAAATCAGGATATAGACGGCAATCCAGTGACCTTTACATCTAGCGACCGTTTCACGGGCTTTCAGGTAGGCGTAGCTATTCCTCTATTTGGAGCAAAATCTCAAAGTTCGGTGATCAAAGCAACTGAACTCAAAAAGCAGGAAGCCGAGGCACAATTGGAAGCTATTACTAACGAATTGCAAGGCAGGTTAAAATCTCTCATTCAGCAATACCAAAAATTTCGGGCTAGCCTCGATTATTACGAGCAAAGTGCCTTGCCACAAGCTGAACTTATTCTAAAACAAGCCCAAAAAGGATTTGAAAGCGGTGAAATAGGTTATATGGAATACATACAGGGGCTCAATCGGTCACTATCTGTTCGGTTTAACTACATGGACATCCTCAACCAATACAACCAGAACATTATCGAAATCGAATTCATTTCAGGCATTCAATAAAAGAAATCAACAATGAAAAATATAATAACATATATCAACAGAATCTCAATGGTTATTCTTATCGGATTGGCCATTGCTTCCTGTAGTTCAAAAAATGAAAGAACAACGGAGGAACACCACGAAGAAGGTGATAATACAGTAGAACTTACTCAGGCACAATTTAAGCAGGCAAGTATTGTCGTAGGAAACTTTGAACAGCGGGTAATTGGCTCAGAACTCCGTGTCAATGGTATTATTGATGTACCCCCACAAAGTAATATTTCAATTACCATGCCTTATGGTGGTTTTGTGAAATACACCAAGATGCTACCGGGTACAATGGTAAAAAAAAGTCAGTTATTGGTCGTGATTGAAAACCCAGAATTTATTCAGGTTCAACAAGATTATCTTGAGAGCCTTGCTAGTCAGGAATTTCTCAAAGCAGAATATGATCGACAGAAAGAGCTATATGATGAAAAGGTGGCTTCCGGCAAGTCTTTTCAGCAGGCAAAAAGTGACTATATGGCCAATGAAGCCCGTATCAAAAGCATGGAAGCAAAATTGAAGCTGATTGGCTTCAGTGTTGCCAAAATCAAAGAAGGTAACGTTTCCGCTTCGGTCAATATTTATTCATCAGTAACAGGAGCTATTCGAGAGGTGTACACCAATGTAGGAAAATTCATCAATCCTCAGGATGTCATCATGGACATTACCAATTCGGACGATCTTCATGTGGAACTGACCGTTTATGAAAATGATGTCCCAAGAATCAAAGAAGGCCAACGCATCCGTTTTGCCCTGGCAAATTCACCTAATGAATGGCGTGAGGCAGAGGTATTCCTAATAGGCAGTGGCGTTAGGGAAGATCGTTCTGTAACTGTCCATGGGCACTTGAAGAAGATGCATTCAGATTTGAAACCCGGCATGTACATAGCTGCTAAAATTGAAACCGACAGTAATAAAACATGGGCCGCTCCTGATGAGTCAATTGTAAGGTTTGGGGGTAAGCACTATGTCTTTGTCTATGCTGGTGAAAGGTCGGAAGACGGTCAAGAGATGCATGATTTTGAAATGTTGGAGGTGCAAAAAGGATCGAGTGAAGACGGTTTCACGCAAATTAGTCTCTTGGAAACATCTTTGGAGATCAGCAGTCTGAAATTGGTTACATCAGGTGCATTTACATTATTGGCAAAAGCAAAAAATTCAGAAGATGAAGGAGGACACCATCACTGATAAATGGCTTAATAGAGCCTTTATTTTAAGCTTAATCACCATCTTCTACAATCTGGTAGAAGGTGGTATAGCCACCTTTTTTGGCTCACAAGATGAAACACTGGCTCTGTTTGGTTTTGGTGTTGACAGCTTTGTTGAAGTCCTTTCAGGTATTGGAATTGCCCACATGGTTGTGCGAATGAAAAAGACCCCCATTGAAAGTAGAGATCATTTTGAAGTGACAGCACTCAAAATCACTGGCACAGCCTTCTACCTATTAGTTCTAGGGTTAATCATAGGTGCAGGTTTATCTATTTATTATCAATCAAATCCTGAAACCACCCTAGTGGGAATGATCATTTCTATAATTTCAATTTTGACCATGTACATTTTGTACAAGCAAAAATTGAAGGCTGGAATAGAGCTGAGCAGTGAACCCATCATTTCAGATGCCAATTGTACCAAAACCTGCTTTTACCTTTCATTCATACTACTCGGTTCGAGTGCTTTGTATGAATTATTCAAAATTCCTTACGTTGATGCGATCGGAAGCCTTGGCATTGCCTGGTATGCTTTCAAGGAAGGAAAGGAAGCTTTTGAAAAAGCCCGCACAAAAAAACTGAGTTGCAGCGATCATTGTTGTTAACATTAATCATCACATGGAGATCAGTCAATTCCTCAATCATACATCCAATATTAGTCTCCTTTCTACCGAATCTAGGGATGAATTTGGTAATTTGTGCAAATTAATATCTATCAAAAAAAACCATGACCTTCAGGCCATCGGCCAAACTTGTAGAACTATCTATTTCGTACAGCAAGGGGTTGCCAGAATCTACTACTACAAGGCGGGTAAAGAGGTAACGGAATACTTTGCCTTTGAAAATGACCTGATCATCCGAGCGGAAAGTCTCTTTACCGGAAAACCCAGCCACAAGGCAATTCAGGCAGTCAGCGATACAAATTTTATCGCAATATCTGCTCATCCTCTTTTCTTACTTTTTGAGGAACATAGGGATATAGAGCGATTGTTTCGCAAAATTGTAGAACACTCCTATGTCGATACCATCAACAGGCTCGAAAGTTTGCAATTCCATACAGCCGAAGAAAGATACCGATCCCTCATAGAAAAATCTCCCGAAGTAGTTAAACAAATTCCTCTCAAACACATAGCCTCTTATTTAGGCATTTCTCAAGTGAGTCTAAGCAGGATAAGGGCTAGCATGTATTGATTTTTTAACATTTGTAAAAGGATCGGATTTCTATCCAGTGAATCTTTGCTAAAAAAACATGGCAAAGAGCATTTCGATAAACCAATTAATAGCACTTTCCTCCAACTCCGCTAAAGCTATTCTTATAGACGTTAGGTCTCCGAAAGAATATTCACAACAGCACATTGACGGGGCTCAAAACATCCCCCTTTCTGAACTTTCCACATTTGAAATTGACACGTCCTGTAAGCTAGTTACGATATGTGGTAAAGGTGGTGGCCGATCCGAAGAAGCTGCCGAATTGTTGGAAAAACAAGGATTCGAAGTTTATTATCTGGAAGGGGGCCTTGACGCATGGTTTGACCAAGGCATCTAATTCAATGGAAGTGAAACTGGGATTAAGAGAGAACTGGAGGCAGTTCACACTATTGGTCATTATCAATGGCTTTGTGGGAG
>CAXEKM010000890.1:0-7068 GCA_963996645.1 uncultured Marinoscillum sp. | reverse complement strand
TCATGACCAGTAGTTTCTAGTTTTCTAGCAGCTACAGCTTCAGCAATCATCTCAGTTACGTTCGAACCAATCATGTGACAACCTAACCATTCGCCATACTTAGCATCAAAGATTACTTTCACAAAACCATCTTTTGCACCAGCAGCACTTGCTTTTCCAGATGCAGAGAATGGGAATTTACCCACTTTAATTTCGTAACCAGCTTCTTTGGCCTGCTTTTCTGTCATACCTACAGAAGCGATCTCTGGAGAGCAGTAAGTACATCCTGGGATGTTACCGTAATCCAATGGTTGTGGATTCTCACCAGCAATTTTCTCAACACAGATAATACCTTCCGCAGAAGCAACGTGTGCCAATGCTGGTCCGTGCACGATATCTCCAATTGCATAAACGCCATCTACATTCGTTTTGTAGTAGTCGTCTACCAATACCTTACCTCTTTCAGTTTTTACACCAGTTTCTTCAAGACCGATTCCTTCAAGGTTGGTAGAAACACCAACAGCTGAAAGAACTACATCACAATCCAACTGCTCTTCACCTTTCTTGGTTTTAACAGTTACTTTGTTGGTCTTACCTTTAGTATCTACGTTAGTTACTTCACTGCTAGTCATTATTTTGATACCAGCCTTTTTGAAGCTTCTTTCTAGCTGCTTGCTCACCTCTTCGTCTTCTACAGGAACAATTCTGTCCATGAATTCAACGATGGTTACTTCTGTACCAATTGAGTTATAGAAATAAGCAAACTCTACACCGATCGCACCAGATCCAACTACAACCATTTTCTTAGGCTGTTTTTCCAATACCATTGCTTGTCTATAGCCAATGATTTTCTTACCATCTATAGGCAAGTTTGGTAGCTCTCTTGATCTACCACCTGTCGCTATAATGATATTATTTGCGTCGTAAACTGTTTTCTTTCCAGCTTCGTCAGTTACTTCTACTTTTTTACCTTTCTGTAGTTTACCGAATCCGTTGATAACCTCAATTTTGTTTTTCTTGAACAAGAATTGGATTCCTTTACTCATTCCTCCAGCAACTTCACGGCTTCTTTTAACCATACCGGAGAAATCAACAGATGCATCTTTTACGTCGATTCCGTAATCCTTAGAATGTGATATGTATTCAAATACCTGAGCACTCTTCAAAAGAGCTTTTGTAGGAATACAACCCCAATTCAAACATATGCCACCTAGCTCAGCTTTCTCCACAACTGCTACTTTCATACCAAGTTGAGAAGCTCTGATTGCAGCAACATATCCACCAGGACCACTACCTACTACTATTAAATCATATTTTGATGCCATATTAAACTATTTTAATCCGGTTATTGAGGGAGCAAATTTAACCCAGTAGGGTTTAGAAAAAAATTAGATTCCTTAAATGGCACAATAGCCTGATCTAATATTGATTTTTCCCAATAATGCCCCTTTATAGTCCTATGTTTTAAACACCAATTACAGCTTTTAGCAAACTATCCGTTAATTTGGCATCCTGAAATTATAGAACAACAAGTCAAACGACTTCTATAGAATCATAGATACAATAAACATGAAGTTACTAGAAGGAAAAAATGCGTTGATCACTGGAGCCTCAAAAGGTATTGGTAGATCTATTGCATTAAAATATGCAGAGCAAGGTGCTAATGTGGCCTTTACTTACTTATCAAGTGTAGAAAAAGGTGAAGCTCTCGTAAAAGAATTAGAAGCTTTTGGAGTAAAAGCAAAAGGTTACCGTTCCGACGCATCAGATTTTACAGCTGCTGGCGAATTGATAAACAGTATGGTTGAGGATTTTGGTTCAATTGATATTCTAATCAACAACGCTGGTATCACTCGTGACAACTTACTTTTGAGAATGTCTGAGGAGCATTGGGATGAGATCATGAATGTGAACCTGAAGTCTTGTTTTAATACAGTAAAAGCTGCTTCCAGAACTTTGATGAAGCAAAAAGCAGGCTCTATCATCAACATGTCATCTGTGGTTGGTGTAAAAGGAAACCCTGGACAGGCAAACTATGCCGCTTCCAAAGCTGGAATCATTGGATTCTCTAAATCTATCGCTCTAGAACTTGGTTCTAGAGGCATTCGTTGCAACGTGGTAGCTCCCGGTTTCATTGAAACTGAAATGACAGAAGTGCTTGACGAAAAAACGGTGCAGGGCTGGAGAGATGCTATTCCTTTGAAAAGAGGTGGCCAACCAGAAGACATTGCTGATGCATGTGTATTCCTTGGTTCAGATATGTCTACTTATATTACAGGCCAAGTGCTACAGGTAGACGGTGGTATGCTCACCTAATATTGAATAAATTTAACCGAATTGATGAGGAGCCGTTTATAGCACAGAGACTGTAAGCGGCTTTCATTTATATATGGACAATAGTTGGTATTCTTTTGATGTTTCACCCATTTGGGTCTTTATCGCTTTAATTGCTGCACTTGGAGTTTCAGCTCTTTTGTATTCCAAAAAGAAAACTCCCTGGTCAAAATCTGTCAATATCTTTCTAGGCTTCCTTCGCTTTGGAGCTATTTTCTTATTGATATTACTCATCATTAATCCCTTATTGGAGTACAACACCAATAAAACAGAAGAACCGATCATCGTTTTTGCTGTTGATAATTCTGAATCTTTAGCATTAAGAAAATCAGGAACTGATGTCACCGATTTGAATTCCTGGTTAAGCCAAACGAAACTTGAACTAGAAAACAATTATCAAGTAGCTGTTGAAGGATTAGTCGGAGATACAGTCACTGCTACAGATAAAACAACCAACCTCAGTAAGCTCCTAAAAGGGATAGAATCCAAATATGAGCACGAAAACGTTGCGGCAATTGCTTTACTATCAGATGGAATCATTACCAATGGTCAATCTCCAGACTATCTTGGATTTAGCGTTCCTGTATTTACACTAGGATTAGGAGATACCATTCCTCCAAAGGATATTATTATTCAAAACATCAGAAACAACAAAGTAGCTTACCAGGGGAATAAATTTCCGGTGGCTGTTCAGCTGTTTCAGAAAGGTTTCAGCAACCAAACTATCAAATTGAGTGTTTTGGAGAATGGAAGAAATCTGACTTCTAAAGAAATTCAATTCACAAGTGCCAGTCAGGAAGTCAACTTCCTACTGGATGCAAACACCGCGGGCTTAAGACGATTTACTGTCAAAGTAGAAGAGAAACCTGAAGAGTCATCTTACGGAAACAACTCCAAAGACATTTACATTGATGTAGTCGAAGGTAAGGATCGCATTCTTATTCTTGCTCCATCACCGCATCCAGATATCAATGCTATCCGATCCATCCTGGAAGAAACAGAAAACTACGAGACTTCACTCTACATTCCTGGAATTCAGGATAAGCCAAAAATTAAAGACTATGATTTAATCATTGAACATCAAGCATTCAGTGGTACAAACTATGGGGATTACAATTCCTCTGGCAAGTGGTATATTTTAGGCAATAGGAGTCGAATTAATCAACTCAATCAAGCCACTTCATTCTTTAATATTGCTCAAAAAGGCAATCAGACAGACCAGGTTTCAGGAAGTTACAACACTAAATTCACCAAGTTCAAAATCGATCAGGAGAAAACAGATCGCTTATCAAGCTACCCTCCTATTGCCTCGCCATTTGGAGAATACACACTTGCCGGGCCAACGGAAACACTTCTCTATCAACAAGTCGGAAGTATTGTCACCAACAGACCTTTACTTCTTTTCTTCGATGATGGAGAGTCGAAAACAGGACTATTGACTGGCAGTGGGATCTGGCAATGGAAACTACAAGAATCAGGAGCCAATGGTGAATCCCAACTTTTCAATGACATAGTTTTAAAAACTGTTCAGTATTTAAGCATCAAAGTCAACAAAGATCGATTTGTAGTAAAACCTAGAGAAGCTAGTTACCAAATTGGCGATCAAATTATTCTTGATACCGAAGTATATAATGAGATCTTCGAAAGGTCTTATGGCAATTCAATAGACCTAACAATTACTGACCAGGAAGGAACTATTAATACGTATCAACTAGTGGACAATGAAGCCAATAGTAGCTTCAAAATAGGAGTGTTGGAGCCTGGCATCTATACGTATAAGGCCTCGACTGAAGTTGGTGGCAACAAGTTCTTCGAGCAAGGATCATTTGCAGTAAAGGACGTTCAGATAGAAGGTATCAACCTCACTGCAGATCATAATTTATTAAGAAGGCTATCAGACAATACGGGAGGAAAGTTTGAGACTTTTGCGTCTCGTGACCAGTTAATTAAAACAATAACAGAAGCCAACTTCAAGAGCAGAATTTCTACCTCAAGAGAGAAGCTTCCGTTAATTGATGCTATCTGGATTATCTTATTAATTGCCGGACTACTAACGGCAGAATGGTTCTTAAGAAAATATCTGGGAGCCTACTAATTCTGTTTGGTTAGATTCATTTCAAAAAATTGGACCCATGTTTCTCCTTTATCTGAGGACATTTCTCCTACTTCATTCCATTTATCGTTCTCAATATTAATGGTATACCTGATCACTCGATTGGGGCCTGCAGGAAACCACCACTTCATTTTGCCCTCTCCAAGCAATTCTAAATCCGCTTTTGTTGACATCCCTCTTGCAATCCAGGAATCCATGTTTACTTTTTTAGTAAAAGGATCGTAATACAAAACACCTAAAGCATCATGTACGCGAGTTTTATCTCCATTTCTCTCGGCAGTACCAGTACCTCGTAGTGAAATGACAGTATTGTTTAAATCATAGGCTATAGATTCCGTAACCATACTATTTTCTCTACTTCCTTGCGGTGTGATCACCCATCCTTCTCCCACCCATTCACCTGTTAAAAAGCCAAACTGGCTCATTTCTTTCTTACAAACCGCGCTGAAATCTTGCGCAAAACCTATCAGACTTATTACTACACCAAGTAGCGTTAAACCTATTTTAATGTGATTTTTCATAATTATAAACTAGTTTATTTTATAAACTTAATTGGTAAAAAAATTATTCGATATACCCTTTCAATGCATTTACATATGCCTCAAAGGCTTCTACTCCGGTCTTTGTAATTTTACACGTTGTTACAGGCTTTTTTCCTTTAAAGGCCTTTTCCACTTCGATATACTTCGCTTCACTCAGTTTATCCAACTGAACACTTAAGTTACCAGCAGTAGCTCCTGTTTTCTCTTTGATAAACGTAAACTCCGCAGACTCAACACTTAACAACAGACTGACCACAGCTAGTCTCAATTGTGAATGAAGTAACGGATCTAATGGTTTGAAACCACTCATTTCTCTTGTCCTTTTAGTAAATATCCAGGAATTAAATATCCTGCGAATATACCTATTCCACCCACTAGATATTGATCAGTTATGCTCACATTAAAACAAACGATACTGGCAATTCCTAATACCACTCCACCAAGCATGAGAGGCTTGAACCTTAGCATCGCTCCGGACATATAAGTACCAATTCCAGAAAACAGTATAATTACTGCGTTGTGATTGTATTCTAGTCTACTCATAAATACCAATAGAATAACAACAGCTACCCCAATAGCCATCCAGATCTGACCATATAAACGATCAAGGTGACTAATCACTTGAGCGCTCTTGCTTTGATTCCTACCATAAATCCCTGAAACAATACCTGCCGGGATAGTAATGGCCCAGACGATGTAAGGATATTGATAATCAGTATAAGCTTCCAAATAGTAATGCGATAGGTTCGCCACCATTACCACCCAACCCCAAAGTAAGAAATAGAAACTTCCTCCTTTTTGGTAGTTGCTCTTCGCCTGGCTTATCATGCTTGATATAAGCGCAAGGCTCTCTTTTTCGGTTAAACTCTTCTCAGTCATAATTCAAATATAAATAAGTTTATATTTTAAACTACTTTATTTAAATAAAGGTTGCGTTAACTAAACAATTTATCCTGTGATCATGACCAGTTACCGAAAATCAGCTACCGAAAATCGTAAAAGCCAATTCTATGGATCAGCTTATAGATACTTTTGAATCATCATTAACAAAAAGAAACATCAACAGAGCTTTATCCTGGATAGATTTTCAGAGACGTATGAGATAAATCAAAGATGTATAGAGCGAAGTTTAACCGATTAAAACATGTAGGACGAGCATTCGTCCTACTGTTTTCCAAAAAGAGTTTATAATTCAACGGAAGTGTTGAATTCAAGGTCCTTTTATAAGGTGAGTTTTGATGATTAGGTTGGGTAAGGGATGAAATGATGGTTTTCATCCCTTCTTTTTTCTGATCAATTGAAGTGAGACCTAAAAAGTTTAAAACCAAAAGATTTTATTGATTACCCCGCAACAAAAAAGGCCTCATATGAGGCCTTTTTTTATTTTTCTTTGTCTTCTTGCTTGATCTTCTTTTTCTTCAATTTGAAGTGAAGTTCTTCAGCTTTTCCGTCCCAATCCGCCACAAGCGTATCACCTTCCTGGATTTCTCCTTTCAGGATTTCCTCCGCAACTGGATCTTCAAGATATTTCTGAATCGCTCTGTTCAAAGGACGTGCACCATATTGCGGATCATATCCTTTATCAGACAAGAAGTCTTTAGCTTTCTTAGTCAATTCTACATTGTAGCCAATGTCCACTATTCTCTTGAACAATTTCTCTAAAGAGATATCGATGATTTGATGAATATGCTCTTTCTCTAGAGAATTGAACACAATCACATCATCTAATCTATTCAAGAATTCAGGACTGAAGGCTTTCTTCAATGCATTCTGAATAGTAGACTTCATCGTATCATCAGCGTTATCTCTTCTTGTAGAAGTAGAAAAACCGATCCCTGCACCAAAATCCTTAAGATCACGCACTCCAATATTAGAGGTCATGATGATGATCGTATTTCTGAAGTCAACTCTTCTACCCAGTCCATCTGTTAAAACGCCATCGTCCAATACCTGAAGTAAAATATTGAATACATCTGGGTGCGCTTTTTCGATTTCATCAAGAAGAACTACTGAATAAGGCTTTCTTCTAACGGCTTCGGAAAGTTGGCCACCTGCTTCATGCCCAACATAACCAGGTGGAGCCCCAATTAAACGACTTAT
>CAXEKM010000889.1:0-7056 GCA_963996645.1 uncultured Marinoscillum sp. | reverse complement strand
CCACTAAATCCTATAATGTTGGTCTTGATCTTAAGCTATTCAAAAACTCTTTGGATGTTACCATTGATGCATATAAGAAGATTACCACAGACCTTATTAGCAATCCACCTTTGGCACTCGCTATCGGCGAGGGGACTGCACCTTTTGTCAACTCAGCTCAATTGAGTAATACAGGAATAGATTTGACACTTACACATTATTACAAAAAGAATGATTTTTCAGTAACCAACTCCTTCCAACTGACTCACTACAAAACAAATGTTGATGAGTTGGATGAGAGATACCCCATAGGCTATGAAAATGAGAGATATTTTGATAATGGAGGTCGAATTGCCGAGGGACATGAGATGCGAGAATTTTACGGTTGGGTTGCAGATGGGATTTTTCAAAATGAAGGAGAAGTAGAAGCTCACGCTGACCAAACGGGAAAAGGTGTTGGAAGAATTAGGTATGCAGACATCAATGGAGACTCAGTAATAAACGATAAGGACAGAACCTATATCGGTAGTCCGCACCCTGATATAACACTTGGCTTAAATACTTCAGTTAAATGGAAGAATTTCTATCTCGACATGTTCTTCTACAGTGCCATAGGTCAGGATGTTTATAATAATCTACGCGTTACCTCAGAGCTAGCCCAAATAGGGACTTACAATAGGACTTCAGCAATATTGAACTCATGGACGCCAGAGAACACCAAGGCGACTGTTCCAATGTTGACACTTGATGATCGCGGAAATGACGAAGGAAGGGCGTCATCCTATTTTGTGGAGGATGCCTCATTCCTGAAGATGCGGACACTACGCTTAGGGTACAATATCGCTCCTAAAGTGTTTGGAGGCTTTAATGTCAATATCTACGGAGAGGTACAAAATGCCTTCACAATTACAGGATACAAAGGCATTGATCCGGAAGTTCCAGGAGGATCTGATAATGGTGTTTACCCACTGCCGCGAACGTTCATTTTAGGCTTCAATCTTAAACTTTAATCAATCCAAAAATGAAAAATATAATTCTTTTATCACTAGTAGTTCCACTTCTCTTTATTGCATGTAAAGATGACGTGTTGGATCAGGTACCTCAGGGAGCATTTGCCGAGGGGGTAAAAGTGGACGAAGAAATAATGGATAACCTGATTACAGCAGCATACTCAGGTCTTACCGCACGTTTTATAAATGAACATCATGTAACGTTTCAGGGACCAACCTCCAATTGGATTGCTGATGTACGTTCTGACGACGCATATAAAGGTGGCGGTGGTATTGTAGACCAGGTGCCAGTGCATCAGGCAGAAACCTATGTTCTTAATCCAACTAGCGATTTGGCCTTTAATAAGTGGTTAAATCTGACATGGGCAATAGCTCGAACTAATGTAGCTATTAGTAACCTTAAAGCTTACGATAATGAAAATTATCCTATAGTCACGAGGATGGCGGAAATGCGTTTTTTAAGGGCTCATTTCCACTTTGATCTTGTTCGAAATTTTGGGAATGTTCCATGGTTGGATGATAACGTCCTAGGATCGGAAGCCTCTAACACTGAGTATTCAAGATCAGAGATTCTTGAGTTGATAGAAGCTGATATGATGTATGCTTATGACAACCTTCCAGTTACCCAGACAGAAACCGGTCGGGTTGATAAGGTCGTGGCAGCGGCCTACATGTGCAAGATTTTAATAGAGGAAGCTAAGTGGCCAGAGGTAATACCATTTGCTGATGAAGTAATTAACTCTGGTCGCTTTGACCTCCTCGACGAATTCGAAGATCTGGCCTCTCTTGACTTTGAAAACAGTGAAGAAATGGTTTTTACTGTTCAGTTTGCGAAAACTGAAAACCTAGACCTTGGACATAATATAGGAAATATCCTAAATGTCACTTATAGCAATGCATATCCCGGAGGAGATGATTTTTATCTGGGAAGTCAAAACTTGATTAACGCATTCAAAACAACAGACGCTGGTTTGCCCGTTTTTGATGGTTTCGATAATGCTCCTTATGCTAGTGGCTCTTCATATGTTGGCCCAGTTGATCCAAGAGTAGATTTTACTTTTGGTCGAGATAATATTGCTTGGAAACAAAGTGGGTTATACACATTTGCTGAATGGGGAAGAAGTGCAGATTACCCTTACAATTATTCTTCCAAAAAGCACGTAATTGATAGTAATGACCCTCGCATGCATGATGGTTTGCCATGGGCAGCTTCCGGTTTAAACTTCGCAATAATTCGGTATGCAGAAGTATTGCTTTGGAAAGCAGAGGCATTGATCGAAAGTAATACGAGTTTAGATGACGCCAGAATTCTTATCAATGAAGTTCGAAACAGAGCTAAAAACAGCACTTATGTACGCACTCTTGATGGAATTTCTCAAGCCGCTAATTATGTGATTGAACCATACCCATCATCGGGATGGACACAAGAATATGCCCGTCAGGCACTTCGCAGAGAAAGAAGACTTGAATTGGCTATGGAGGGGCATAGGCTGTTTGATCTGAATAGGTGGAATATTACTGAGCTGACTATTGATCAATACTTATCAGATGAATACCTCGCTACCCCTTATTTGGAAGGAGTGAGCTTTACAGAAGGTATGGAGTATTTGCCAATTCCACAGGCTGAATTGGATAAAAACCCTGGGCTCTACAAGCAGAATGAAGGCTATTAGAAGCATTCCCAAATCACATATTTGGACACCCTCATATACCACAAGAGCCTTTCGGGCTGATTAGAACATTTCTTAAACAACTTTTAAACAAACTATAAAATGAAAAAAACAATTCTATTTTACACATTATCTGTAATGTATCTTTTGACTCTGGTCAGCTGTAACAATGATAAAGATGAGCCTTCTTTGCCAGAACTGACTATCTCTTCCATATCTGTGACTTCTGGCGATTTGACCCGAACAGGTGTTGTTGATAACAATGCTCTAACAGTAGGTTTTCAACCGTTCCCTCCAAGGACTGACCTTACTGCGATTACAGTAAATGTCACATTGCCTGAAGGAGTGTCGGTGACTCCAGAGTCAGGGAGTGCACAGGACTTCTCTAGTGGTGCTGTGGCTTATACGATATCGAATGGAGAAGAATCTTTGGAATATCAAGTAAGTGTGACAGCAGAGTTTGCTGCCTCCATCGCATTCGTAGGTAATGCAAATGCATCGGGAAGTATAACAGAGCCGGATATGGCTGCTGCTTACGAATTTCTATCAGGAGAATTTGGTGAAGATTTAGAATACATTCCTTTCTCAAGTATCAACCCTGATGCCTTACAGTATATTCAGGTGGTAGTTTATTACCAGGATACTGATGCAGGTAACAATCCTGGTATCTTGGATGCAATACCTACTTCAGCTAAAGCAGAATCAGTTATCTCTGCATTTAAGGAATGGCATGCACAGGGCGGTGATTTTGTTTTAGCCGGAATGGGTACCCAGTATTTAAATCAACTAGATCGTCTTCCTTCAGATGGAGAAAAGCCATATGAAGAAAATGGTTGGGCTCCTAGAATTTACGGAAGTGGAGATGGCTTTGAAAATGCGGACCAATGGGGTATTAACGTAATGCTTAATATTAACGAATTGGAAACCGTTTCAACTACTGACTGGGATAGAAGTAGCCATCCAATATTTAATGGATTAACATTTTCAGATGTTGCCAACCCAACAGAAGGAACCACATATGCACACGATGTTATTCCTCTAATTTCCGCAGGCTATAAAGAAGATCATAACTCTATGTGGGATATAAATGCTGCCCCTATTACAGATCATGTAGATGCATTCGATAAGGCTGACAAATGGGAAGCAGCCATGGAGGCATCGTTACTTGGTACGTGGGGACACGTAGTAGACCTATGCTGTGGAGCGGTTGTTGAGTTACATCCAAGAGCATCTGTAACTGGTGAAGGTTCAATCATTGCTATTGGCCCTGCAGCATATGAATGGGAGCAAAATGGATCTGAAAATGGATTTGCATCGAACGTTCAGAATCTAACGGCAAACTCCATCAACTACCTCTTAGAAAAATAACTTCTCATACTTCTAAACAGCAAAAGGGGCAGACAAGTTGTCTGCCCCTTTCTTCCAACCCTATATGAAAAAAAGAATCGTCTATATAACCTTATTCCTTTCAGTCTTTATTGTGAAGACCAGAGGTCAGTTGATCTTTCACACAAATTTTAATGATGAATCAGGTGTTAGCTCCACGGAGGAAAGTGTTTCTGGTAGATTATTAAACATCAAAAACCTTTTTGATAAACCAGAGCGTATTCCATCATCGAACGATCAAGCTTTACGTCTTGATGGGTGGTCTACATACATCACAGAACCTGCCTTTCATTTAGAGGGGATCGATCGCCAACTGACTATTGAAACCTGGTATGCCACAGAGGCCTTCAACAAGGAGTCATCCTCTATTATTGAATTGTTTGCTGATAATTCAGGCTTTTATTTAAGTGTAGGAGCATTCGGAGAGATCAATTTTGCATATCATCTAGATAACCAACTCTATGTTCACAATACACCGAAAAGGCTAAGTACATACTATTGGCACCATATCGTAGCTACTATAGATCTCGATGCTGGTGAAACAAAAGTTTATGTCGACGGAGAACTTTGGTTCCTAAAGCAGGATCTCAACGCGAGTACTATATCGGTTCCTGAGACGACATTATTTATAGGGAAAAGAAACTTAGATCAGCAATCTGGTGGTTTTCAGGTCAATGTTCTTAATGGAGCGATTGATGAAATTAAGGTATATAACCAGGCACTTTCGGAGCTCACCATACACGGCGCTAGTGAGTCGATTAACGATCGTTCAGTAAATCTTTATATAGATCCACTACAGCGACATGCTGGAGATCATTTACGACCCCAATATCACCCAATGCCCAACACTAGTTGGGCTAATGAGGCATATGGATTGATGTATTATCAGGGAAACTATCACCTGTTTTTTCAGAAAAACCCAAATGCCCCTCAGCTGTACTTTATGCATTGGGGCCATCTAATAAGCTCAGATTTGGTTCATTGGAGGGAAGTTGACATTGCACTTAGACCCTCACCAGGTTTTGACAATTTCGGAACATGGTCAGGTACCACGATTAAAAGTAATGAAGGGGAGCCTTTGATCTTTTATACGGGAGTTGATGGAGCTAAGGCTGGAATAGGCAGTGCAACATCTGAAGGTGATTCATTGCTAAGGTGGTATGAAAATGAAACTAATCCACTTATTCCTAACCCACCTACTTCCTTTTCACATATGGATTTTCGGGATCCATACATCTGGAAGGACAATGGCGCATACTATATGATAGTAGGGTCAGGATTACAAAATGAAGGCGGGGGCATACTGTTTACCTATAAGTCAGCAGATTTACAAAATTGGACACTTATCCCATCATTGTACACCAATAATGATATTGAGACCTATGGGGTCTTTTGGGAAATGCCTTCAATGGTTCGTTTGGAAGGCAATACATACATGCTCCAAATTCTTCCAACACCTTATCAAGGAAATCCAGCAAGATCCCTCTATCTAATTGGAACCTGGGAAAATGAGAAATTCACTCCCTTCTCTCATCAGCCACATTCTTTGGAGTTGTTTGATAACCACCTTCTTGCACCAGCATTCGGAGTAGATGAAGAAACGGATGATACCTATATCGGAATAATCCCGGAAGATCGACCTGCACAGGCTCAGATAGCCTCTGGCTGGAGACAAACATTCAGCATTCCACGCCAATTTAGATACCTGGAGGATTCCACCATTGGTCAAATTCCGCACCCAAACTTATGTCGTTTACGGTCAGAGGAAGTGACTATCGAAAGCCTCCAATTAGAAAATGGGGAAAAGGGAAATCTATCAGGTTTTAGCGGCAATCAGGTAGAGCTCGAGTTTAATGTGTTAGCAGATTCAAATTCGACTTTTGCCATACAGGTACTGAAGCATGAGGATGAACAGGAATACACTACAATCACTTTCAATTATGAACTGAACAAGATAATTCTGGACAGACGCAAGTCTACGCTTTCAAATTCACGAAAAGACACCAGAGTTGGAGATTTCGTATTCAATCCAAATGATACTCTGAATGTGCGAGTTTTCATCGATCATTCAACTCTTGAGGTTTTTATTCAAAACCTGACAGTATTCTCCTCACGAGTTTACCCTTCCAGAGCAGAGAGCGACAAGATAGATATTGTGGCTATTGAAGGAGTGGTAGAAGTAATAAGTGCCTCCATTTGGCAGATGGATTCCATGCTTGATCAGGATGTTAGTGATGTTTCATGCATCCCTGAAAATCTCCCTAACAGCTTCAATAAGCCCTTTGAAGATAAAAAAAAAGATCCATTGGGAATAAATGATTCAGCATCAGAGATTCTAATGTTTCCAAATCCATCCAACGGCCTTTTGAATGTCAATTCTCAGGAGGATGGAGATTATATAGTTACCAACTTACTAGGACAGGAAGTAAGTAGAGGCCAGGTACAAAAGGGAATATCCACCCTTGACTTGAAGCACTTGGGTGTAGGTATCTACATTGTTCAAGTGTCATCAAAAACTCAAAAACGCTATTCGAATAGGATAATGATTAAATGATAGGACAAAAATGAGATGATTTAAGAAACCTAAACAAAACAACATGAAGATCATTTATACCATATTATTAACCCTTTGGGCTTTGTATATACAAGCCCAACAACCAGTTCTTCACCTCAAATTTGATGAGCAAAACGGAAGTGCTTCAGCAGTAGATGAAGCTGGAGGCTCAGATTTTACTGTTTCAAATCAATTCAACAAGCCAGAAAGAGTTGCTGGAATTGACGGAAACGCACTTCGAACAGATGGCTTTTCAACTTGGGCAGCCAGAAGTTTTAATATCAATTTTGACCAGAATTTCACAGTCGAAACCTGGATAGCTCTCGAAAGCTACCCCTCAGATGATGAGGTGCCTTATAACAATCTTACCCCTTCAGCAATTGTGAGCCAAACTGATGGAAATCTTGGATTTCAGCTAGGTATTAATGCCTATGGACATTGGTGGTTGTCGGCCAAT